>CAXMPE010000050.1:0-5913 GCA_964195245.1 uncultured Verrucomicrobiales bacterium
AGCCGGAGGGTTTCAAGTACGGAGTTTCCGCAACCTGTTGAGAACCCATCTATCTGTTGGTCTTTCAGCTCGTCTTTGACTTCACAGATGATCTAAACACAACACCCGCAGCGTCACCACTCTTTGTGGGAATATTCTCCAGTTGGCTAAGGATGGTTTTCGCGTTCTCGGTCGAACATTAGGCGCACCCGCTACGCAGGCTCACACATGAATTCGGACAACCCCCTCTCATTCCTTGGGCAAAGGGCGTCCGAGACGTATCGGATGAGCTGCTGAACCTCAAGTTCGAGTCGATAGTTGACGTCGAGAGTTGAGGGTTGGCCGAGGCGACTCAAAAGCAGCTCTCGGTTGGCCCCTAATGACCACTCTCCGGTTGGCGAGCTGCAGCTTCTTCAACGCAGAGAGACGAGACCGGTCAGAGCCCGAGTTGATACCCGTCTTCTCAATACATCGTGTGGACGACATGTGGACAAGAGCGATCTCTAGGGACCTAACTGCCACCTCGATCCCCCCACAAACCCCGTTGAATAAGGCTGGGAGAAGGGTGGGCCCTACTGGGATCGAACCAGTGACCTCTGCCGTGTGAAGGCAGCGCTCTCCCGCTGAGCTAAGGGCCCCGAAAACACAAGTGTAGTGAGGCACCGAGCTCAGCCAGCGGCTGAGCTGAGGGCCCGGAGTCATGCTCGGAGCAAAGAGTCTAACCCACAGCCGGACCGTCAATGCTGGTTGAATACTCGGGTGAAACGCTTAATCATCTTGTGCATGGTCCTCGCCCTCCTTGGGACCGCTCCGGCGAATGCGCAAGACATTTCGGCCCACTCGCTTGAGGAAGACGCCCGCGCTGTGCTGATGGTGGGACTGTTCTCCCCCGACGTGCCACCTTCTCTCATCTCCCACCTCGAAAACGGTGGCCGGTCGGTCCTCCTCTTTGGCGGAGCGGTCCGCGATAGAGCCAGAATGATTCGCCTTACCCAGCAGCTGCATTGCGCTGCCGGCGCTCCCATGCTGGTTGGCGTTGACCAAGAGCCAGGACCGGTGGCTCGCCTCAGGGGCCTCGTAACCGAGCTCCCAAATCCGGACGAGACGAATCCTGCCGAACTGCTTTCCGCTGCGACCGCGCTAGGTCGAGATCTTCGGATCCTAGGTATCAACCTCGACCTCGCACCTGTGGTGGACGTTCTGAGGGGGCCGAACCCGGTGCTGCGAGGTCGAGCGTTCGGGAGCGACCCCGCTCTAGTGGCCGAACTAGGAGCAGCGTTTGTCCAAGGCCTTGCATCGAGCCACATCGCGGCCGCTGCGAAGCACTTCCCAGGACACGGATTGTCTAGAACCGACCCGCATCGAGAAGTCACTCGAATCGACGCCTCACTCGAAGAACTGGAGGCGATCGACCTCGTCCCCTTCCGCACGCTCGTCGACGCGGGCGTGCAAGCCGTGCTGGTGGCGCACCCAATCTACGCAGCCATCGATCCGAACCTCCCGGCAAGCCTCTCCCCCGCTACGTACAGACTTCTCAGAGACGGGCTGGGGTTCACTGGAGTAGCGATCACGGACGGTCTTGGCATGCGAGCGGTTCGCGATGGACGATCGCTCGAGGAAACAGCCGTAACGGCGATCGCTGCTGGCGCCGATCTACTCATTATCGAGGGAGTCTCGGATGTCGAGACGGTGGTTAGCGCCCTACTGGCCGCGGTCGAAAGCGGGACGCTGAGCAATGAACGTCTCACGGAGGCAGCCGGCCGTGTCCGCAACACCGCACAAGAGACTGCGTGGCCCGGGTGCCGAGCAGCTACCGCCTTTCGTTAGCCACAGAACATGCCAAGCTCCGAGGGCTACCACTACCTAGGAGAGTCAGCAATGGAAGCAATGATCAAGGCAGTCGCAGACAAGACTGGTATCGATCCGGCAATGGTCGCGAAAGTCGTTCCGAGCGTCCTCGAGTTCATCAAGGACAAACTCCCCGATTCCCTCGCTGGCCAGCTGGACGGACTCCTCGATGGAGACTCAGGCGGCGGCGACATTGCTGACACCCTGAAGAAGGGCCTCGGAGGGCTGCTCGGCGGCTAGAACGCTCCCTACAGCTGATCTGAAGACCCCGCACGAGGTCGTCGCCCTACACTCGCGCCATGGACTGTTGTGAACCTTCTGGATATCGGCACCTCTTCAACACAAGAGAGGCGACCGGAAAACTTAAGCGGTACCTGAAGAAGGGAACCAATACCGTGGCAACGCGCTTGGTTGGTTCCCTCGTCTCGGACGGTGTGGAGGAGCAAACCGTCATCGATGTAGGTTGCGGTATAGGGATGCTCTACACCGAGCTCATCGAGCAAGGTGCAAAGAGCGCTACCGGTGTCGAGATCTCAGATGGCTATACGAAAAGCGCAAACCAACTGCACGAACTCAAGGGAGTAAGCGACAGGGTCACGCGGGTGATTCTGGACTTCGCCGAAGCGGGTAACGCTGTTGCTCCGGCGGATATCGTTGTTCTCGATCGGGTGGTGTGCTGCTACCCAGATTGGGAAAAGCTACTCACGTCGGTGAGCGAGCACGCAACCGGCCGCGTGGCGTTCTCGTTCCCTCGCGAGACGATTCGGTCTCGGATTGGCATGAATTCCTTCAACCTATGGCTGCGTATCAGGAAGGTGGACTTCCAGTCCTTCGTCCACCCCGTGGACCAGATGTTGGCACTCATGGAAGCTAAGGGGTTCACAAAGACCTTCGACACCCATAGCCCCCAATGGCGGGGCGTCGTCCTCGAGAGGTAACTCCAGAGTCTGTTGCTTTGAAGTTGGCCTAGACCGGGATCGTTTGTTCGAACCGATACGCCCCAGGGAACCAGTCAGACAGTTTGAATGCCAACTCTCTGCTCACGATGTCATCAATGACGGAGTCATTAATGCGCCCCGCGTTGTCCGCTACCTTCTCGAGGGGCGCCTCAACAGCAACGGGCAGACCTTCGGATAGGTCACAGACCTCTTTAGCGCGAGCTGACAAGTCGGCCGTACCGATTATGCGAGCCTTGGCAATGATGTCCTGTTTCTGAAATCCCAGCAGCGGGCGAAGCATGGGGATATCAATGGATGCGTCTATGGCTCGAAGATGAGTCAACGTCTGGCTCGACACCTGACCAAGTGCGTCGCCTGTAACGAGTGCCCCGATCCCGTTCTGCTCAGCGATGCGCTCTGCGGTCTTGGCCATCAACACTTTGAGAGTCACTTGGCGCATTCGTGGTTCCACGTTCTCTTTGATGCTCTCCTTGATGGGTTGAAAGTCGATGAGATGCACTCGCGGGCTTGTTCCGTAGCCCCATCTACTCTGCAGGGTCTCAGCCACCGCAATGGCGTGATCTGACTGGGCGCAATCCAAAGTGAAGTGAACGAAGTGAACCGGGCATCCTCTACTCATCATCATCCACGCTGCAACGACCGAGTCGAAGCCGCCAGAGAGAAGGCTGAGTACTGGTTCCTGAGTTCCCAAGGGGAGCCCGCTGGGACCAGCGACCGATGTTTCAGTGATCCACGCGGTGTCCCCATGTACCAATACGCGCACCCAATTATCAGGGTTTCGCAGGTTGACGATATTCGTATCGGTGTTCAGCACAGAACCAATCAATCGCTCCGCGTCCTGGCCCTTCCAGTCGTGTGTACCTACCCTCTTAACCCGAACCCCGTAGGAACCGGTTGCGACCTTGTCGCCCCAGACCTGTTTGGTTGCGGCTGCGAGTGAGTCCAAATCGAAGTCCTTCACCTCTTGAATGTGGTTCGATCTCGCTACTCCAAACACTCTGGCGACGCTCTCCATTCGCTCGGCGGTGGGCTCAGCTTCAAGCACCAGGCGATTACCGGTCAGTCTGCGTACTCGGTCGGTCCCGACCCCAGCAGCCAAGGCCACGCTTGGTGTGATTCGCCTGATAAACCGCTTCTGGGTGCGGTTCGATTTGAGATGAATTTCGCCAGAAAGCGTCGCTGTGAACACAAGATCCTCTGAGTGAACGATATAGCCACCCGTGAAGCGGCCTGCCGAAAGAAGTCTACCCGCCGCAATCTCGCACGCCGGAGGGCCACCTGACGGTACCAAATATTGGGGAATTGCCTAAAGAAGCTGCCTTTTCCACCGATATCGACCTTAGTCCTACGGGAACTACAACCAATTGATGACAGGCAGGGATGTGAAGCGCTCAAGGTCGCTCCGTCAACTCAAAACCGCCGTCCGGAGTCGACTCAACAACGACGAAGGATTCGGGCTCATAGAAGCCGTTGTCGCGCTCGTGATTATTTTCGGTCTTGTCCTAACGCTGATGTCCACGCTGGACGCGACCGCTCGAGTCTTGGTTTCTACCCGCCAGCAGTCGGCAGCCAATGCACTCGCCACGGAGTTGATCGAACGAGCACAGGCATTGGAATGGCAGAACATGGGTCTGGCAGCCTCTGTCAACGGCGCCGCCTGCCCCGACGACATCGGGTGCTACACCGCAGACTTCGCTGGCCGTCTTGTGCTGGCAGCTCCCGGATACGACTTTGACGGCGAACCAGTGGTGTTCGCTACTGGTGACACCTTCCGGCCCTTCCTCGACTTTCACGCAGTACTCGATCGTGATGGAACTGACTTCCATCGTTACATCTTCATCACCTCTGTCGACGACGACGCCGACGGCACCCCTGACTACCGACGCCTCACTGCGGTTGTCCGCTGGGCCACAGCTCCTGGATTCATCGACGAGGCCGTCCAGACCACTCTGGTTTCGCCGTTCTCCGAGCCTGATCAGCCGCTTCTGCGCACAGATGTCTCGTGGCAGGCAGGAACTGTCAGCATTTCTGGTCGAACCGACTCCCTCGTGTACGACCCTGATATCGCAGTAATAGGAGACGAAGTCACTGTTGCTCCCACAGCCAACGCAGCACTCACCGCCTCGACCCTCTACAACCTGTCGGTGGTACTGCCTTCCCAAAACGTGATCTCGATTTCCGACTACATCTCCCGCGCGATCGTCAGATCTGAAGCTTCCTCCATTGCAGCTTCACGATTTGACGGCCTCGACGACATCTTCGGCACAGCTGACGACATTATCTTTCTCGCCAACCCAGATTCACTTGCCGAAAGCGCCGATGACGACAACGTCAACGCGACTCCCATGATCAACGGCCCCACTCTCGGTGCCCTCCAAGGTATCCGTGAGGTGTCTTTGTCGGGTCTCACCGTCGCTGAGGTTGACACTGGGAGTATCGGTATCTTGGGGGCGGCCTCCACGTTGACCGCTTCCTGGCTCCTAGATGTACTCCACGACGATGTTGTCGCCATTCCCGAACAGCTTCCTTACGCAGCCGCAACACTCACCACGACTGATGAAACATTCATCGGAGCCGCCACCGCTAACGAAGAATTCGTGTTCTACAGCCGATCTGGCGGCGTGCAAATGCAGGGAGTTGCCGATCGCGACGACAATCTCATCCTCGGAACCAGAGACACCCTCGGAACGGCATCCCTCTCAAGCGACCCCATTCAGCTGTTTGACGACACGATCATGGCCGCGACATTCCCAAAGTTTGACGGCTGGGTTGTCATCTCTGGTCGATCTGGAGTCCCACTGCTTCCATGGGCTATTACGGTGCAAAACGTCACCGCCGGGGAGTCGCCCTACCTCCCAGCCACAGCCCTTGGTGGAGCGTACCTAAAAATCTGGGATGTTGACCTTGCCGACTATTCAGTAGCCGACCTCAATATTGCTAGCGGGGCAACGTGTGGCAGCCCCATCTTCTCGACCGACAGCACCGTGCAGCAAGTCGAACTCCCTGCCACTCCAGGCATCAACTCCGCTCTCGGATACGACGACATCAGGTACACGGTTCGGATCGAGTTGGATCTGAGAACCTTCTGCGAGACGTTCAGCCTCGACCTCGACGGGAACATCCGAGA
>CAXMPE010000051.1:0-11173 GCA_964195245.1 uncultured Verrucomicrobiales bacterium
GCCCTTGTCGGTATCGGTGCGATAGTGCTCAACGGAGCCGTCATCGGAGAAGGGGCAATGGTGGCCGCTGGAGCGTTGGTGCCCGAGGGTAAGGAGATCCCGGCTGGCATGTTGGCTGTTGGCGCTCCAGCCAAGGTTATCCGGCCGGTGGGAGACGAGTTGTCGGCATCGATCGACAGCGGTGTTGAGCACTACCTTTCTTATGGGCGACGATACAAGGACGCCGGTCTGGGCTGATGCCTGAACTCCCAGACATCGAGTTGTACTTGCACGCACTTCGACAACACGTGGAGGGCAAAGCCCTCGAGAGGTTTCGTTTAGTGTCCCCGGTGTTGCTGCGTACTTACGAGCCGCCGATAACCGTTCTCGAGGGCAAGACTGTCACGGGATTCCATCGGATTGGGAAGCGGATCGTGTTCGAGTTCGAAGACGATCTCTTCGCCGTTCTGCACCTCATGATCTCGGGCAGGCTCCAGTGGAGAAAGCTGGGCACAGCGATTCCGCGGAAACGCGCGCATGGAGCGATGGACTTTGCAGACGGTTCTCTACTCATTACGGAAGCCTCAACGAAGAAGCGTGCTTCGCTTTACATCATGGAGGGAAGGGAGAGCCTCGCTGAGCATGATCGCGGGGGAGTGGAGCCGCTTGAGATCACGAAGGATGAGTTCACCTCAGCATTGAGAAGCCAAAACCGCACAATGAAGCGAGTCTTGACCGATCAACACATCTTCTCTGGGATTGGCAACGCTTACTCAGATGAGATCCTCCATAACGCCCAGCTGTCTCCAGTGCAAAGGTCCCGCAATCTGTCAGATGCAGAGGTTGGTAGGTTGTTTGCTTCGGTCAGGGAGGTACTCACAGAGTTCCGAGATCGGCTGATTAGCGAACACGCCGACGGCTGGCCCACAAAGGTCACGGCGTTTCGCAAAGATATGGCGGTCCACGGTAAGTACGGCGAGGCATGCCCTGTCTGTGGGTCGGCGGTCCAGAGGATCAAGTACGCGTCAAATGAGACGAACTACTGTGCGACTTGTCAAACGGGTGGGAAGCTTTTGGCAGATCGCTCCTTGTCCCGCTTGCTGAAAGATGACTGGCCCAAGACACTGGAAGAGTTGGAGCACGAGAGCTAGCTCTAGCCAAGAATCCGACAGTGCCAAGTGCCAAGCAGGCACTTGCGTCTCGAACATATGTTCGACTACGCTGGGTCGTCCCACTGGTCACAACTGGCGTGTCGGGTGGGGTTGAGGTCTAGCTAAGGCGCGGTGTGCTGACTACTTCCTTTGGGGATGTTTTAGATCGACGAGCACTCGATGACATCATCGGGGATACTGCGCTGCGCGTTTTGAAGCCAGCCAATATTCTTTGTGTCGAGCCAGGGAGAGTGGTGGGTCTTGTTGGGGAGACGGGTACTGGTCTAACCCGATTGGGCATGCACATGTTGACTGAAGTATCCCAGCAGGCACCTGTCGCCATAGTGGACCTCAATGGCTGGATCAGCCCGTTAGCGGCCTGGGAGGTGGGTATTGCCCCAGAGCGTCTTGTCATGATTCGCGAGGTTGCTCGAGACCAATGGGCAGATGTGATGGGGGTGTTACTGAGAGGAGTGCCAGCGGTGTACGCCGAGGTTCCTCCGGGGATATCAGGCCAAGTGTTACGGCGTATCACAAGTAGTGCTCGAAAGTTGAAGACATCGGTCGTGTTGCGGAGTATTACCGAACTCCCCAGCGGTGTGGCCCATCTGATGATCAGCAGCCAAGGGGTTGTGTGGACTGGTGCAGAGGCAGGCTATGGGTACCTCAGTGCGCGGGATCTGCTGGTGGGGGTCAATGGGCGAGGTGCCGGTGGGCGTAATCAGACGTTAGAAGTTGAGGATGATGGGACGGATACTTTGCGTATGGTGGGACGCGTGGGCGCTTCGTCGCGCTGACATACCATCAGCTGAAGCGTCCTTTGCCGTGGCGAAGGGCAAGGTGATCGCGGTCAATGAGCTAGCTCGAGAGGGCGGGCTCTTTCGAGGGATGCAACGCCGTGCTGCTGAGTCATTGGTTCCCAACGCTCATGTGATAGAGCACGACCCAGTGGGGGATACCCGCCGGTTCGAACCGGTAGTACAGCTCATTGAAGATGTGGTGCCTCGGGTACAGATCGTTGAACCTGGGCTGGTCTTTGTGCCCATCACTGGTGCAATCGACTACTACGGGGGAGAGCAGCAGGTTGTTGATCTCCTGGTTGGCAATATTGAGCAGGCATTTGGAGGTGGGGCTCGCTTCGGAGTTGCCGATCAACCGTTTGCTGCTCGATGCGCTGCGGCGCTAGCGATTGAGCGGCCGATCATCGTGAGCGATGATGCCAAGTTCCTTGCCTCTCGTGATCTTTCGGTTCTACCGAATCCAGATATCGTCGATACCTTTCGATGGCTTGGTATTGACACTTTGGGTGCCCTCGCTGCATTGCCTCGTGCTGCGGTGGCCTCTCGGTTTGGCAACACAGGGTTAGATGCTCATCTATTAGCTAGCGGGGATCCCCAGGCGGTGTCTCCCCGAATCATTCCTGAGGATTTGGTGGCGGGCAAAGTGTTCGAAGAGCCACTCCTACTTGTGCAGCAGGTGGAGTTTGTGGCAAGGGAACTAGCGAGCGAGTTGATGACGGGGCTTAGGGCCGTTGGGGTTGCTCCACGGGTGATAGTGATTCAAGTGGAGTCGGCCGCGGGTTCGCTGCGCGAGCGTACATGGCGAAGTACTGACCCACTCACACAGGTTGCCATAGGGGAACGTGTCGGGTGGCAGATGCGCACCTGGTTAGAGTCCAAAGAGGGTGTGGGTAGCGGAATCGTGAGCCTCAAGCTGCTGCCGTTAGAGGTATCAGGGGAGGGTCGACAACTCGGTTTCTTGGAAGACACTGCAGCGGTTCAACAAGCTGAGCAAGCGTTTACTCGTCTGCAATCGGTGGTCGGCCCCGACAATGTGGTTACTGCTCGAAGGCAAGGAGGGCGGACTCCCGCAGAGCAAGTGCGTTGGCAGCCTTGGGGTGAGGAGGATGCCGAGCTAGAACGGGCAACAATTGCTCCTTGGCCTGGGAGGACTCCCGGTCCTGCACCATCGCTGGTGCCTCCTAGCCCAGTGCCGCTTGCCGTGGAGTGGGATGGGGGTATGCCTAGCCGAGTCCGTCTTCGAAGTCGGTGGGTAGAGGTGCTCAATTGGGCTGGCCCTTGGCGGAGAGTGGGCCGCTGGTGGAAGGAGGAGGAAGCTGTGGATGAGTATCAGATTGTGACTTCAGCTGGCGCCATTCTCTGTCACGTGAGAAGAGACGGCGCCACCTTCATGGCCGCCCTCTACGACTAACCCATGGAAGAAGAGACCGTCGAGCGCGACGCTTTGGGGCTATTCGGCTTCGAGGCGAGCCTTGGTTTCGGTGATTGCCTCGTGGGTTTGTTCTACAAGGACGTTTAGATCCTGTCGCGTGAGACCCTCTGTCGGAATGAGGTCGCCGATCTCGGCTATCACTCGACCACCGCGCACCCAGAAGCCTTTCGGCCAAGCCTCGAACGAGCCGTGAATGGTGATGGGGAGAACGGGGAGCTGATTGTCGATGGCGATGGCAAAAGCTCCTCGTTTGAACGGTTGTAGTTGCCCAGTCCTCGTTCGGGATCCCTCTGGGTACACCATGAGTGAGTGCCCGCGTGCAGCAGCGAGCTGTACCCCGGCGTTCATCTCGCGACGAGCAGCAGCACCGCCCTTTCGATCGACCTTGACAATTCCGATGGCCCGGAACGCCCATCCGAGAAACGGTACCTTGAACAATTCGGCCTTTGAGAGGAACCGAATCGGAAAGGGAGCAGCTGCGAAGTCGGCCATGATGTCAAGCCAAGAAGCGTGGTTCGAGACCACTACATACTGCAGGGAAGGGTCCGCTGTCCCGCGCACGGTCAAGCGGGTAGCAGTGAAGAGCAGCCAGGTTCGCGCGAAGGCTTTGATAGCCCACTGAATGGCTCTCGTCTTCGGGTTAATCGCTGCGGCGATGATGACGAAGATGCAGTAGAGGATCGACACGGGGATCATCACGGCTAGCGTTACAAAGGTGAGTACGGGATCGAACAAGAGTCTTTTCACGAGCGTTGAGCGTAGCGGGCTTCGGGCTGACACGGCGACTAAGGATGAATGGCGGGCATGGGCGGTAGCGCAACCCTTGGCCGACCTAGCTGTGGTCTCGTCGGTGATTGTCGGCCACCTCTCAGCATGGATCCCCGGGGGCTCCACAGTTTTGAGTTTTCTGCCGATGGCGGGCGAGGTTGACCTAGTCGAACTCGAGCAACTGCACCTAGAACTCGTCACGACCAGAACCCCAGACGAAGGCTGGCTTACTCTCCATACATGGGACCAACCGCGAGAGTTGCACCGCTGGGGCTTTGAGAACCCAACGGCGAGCGCACAAAGCTTTGAAGGCCAGATCGACGTTGCCCTCGTACCGGGTGCTGTTTTCGACATTGCGGGGAGACGTCTAGGCCACGGCAAGGGATACTACGACGAACTGCTGTCCCGAATCGACGTATCGGTGAAGATCGGTGTGACGCCCAAACAACTGGTCGTTCCCCGCCTGCCCCAAGATTCTCACGATGTGCTGATGACGCATCTAGTAACCGAGGCAGGTGTTGAGAGTCTGAGAAACGATCAGCGGGTAGCGGATGGATAAGGTTGACTTCAAGAAGACACAGAAGGAGCTGTTTCGGCCTCCTACCAAGGAATTCGTCATTGTCGAAGTTCCTGAGATACAGTTTCTGATGATCGATGGTGTCGGCGCGCCGGGTGGGCCCGACTATGTTGCCGCTGTCGAATCCCTCTACTCGGTGAGCTACCCGGTGAAATTCCTTTCGAAATTGGAGCTGGAGCGTGACTATGTAGTTCCGCCGCTTGAAGGGTTGTGGTGGGCCGAAGATATGGGGGCTTTTGTTGCTGATGATCGCGACAGCTGGGCTTGGACCATGATGATCATGCAGCCCGACTGGATTACGATCGATATGGTGCAACGAGCAAAGGCCAAGGCCGCGGCAAAGAAGGGTACCGCTTCTGATTCGCTTCGCTTTGGAGCGTTCGCCGAGGGCCTGAGCGTACAGATCATGCACGTTGGTCCGTACGCGGAGGAGGGGCCGACCATTGCCAGACTCCACGACGAGTTCCTTCCTGATAACGGACTCGTCGAGAATGGGTACCACCATGAGATCTACCTTGGGGACCCTCGACGGACAGCTCCCGAGAAGCTCAAGACCGTGCTTCGCCAACCCGTAAAGAGGCTCAAATGAGCGTCCAAGTGATCACGCTTGGTACTGGTAGTCCGCGTACTGATCCCGGCAAGGCCGGAGCAGCCACAGCAGTGGTCGTCAATGGGCACCCCTACCTCTTCGACTTCGGGCCTGGCGTGGGGGAGCGACTCACCCGAGCCGGCGAGTTAGACGTGGTAGGGCTCAATTCAGGGACGGTGACGAGAGCCTTCCTCACGCACATGCATTCGGACCACACTTCTGGATTGGCCGATTTGCTGCTGACCGGCTGGATGTTCGACAGACAAGACGAGCTTGCGGTCTATGGGCCGCACGGTTCCGAGGTGCTCTGTAGTGGAATCGCTTCTGCCTACCAATACGACGTCTCCAAGCGGACCCATTCAGAGCCCCACACTGAGCATGGTCACAAGATTGCTGGCCATAGCGTGGTGCCAGGGCTCGTGTACGAGGATGATATTGCTCGGATTGAGGCCTTTGACGTGCCGCACGGTGATTGGCCCGCGGTGAACGGTCCACATCCCACCATGGGATACCGCCTCACGGCCGATGGCAAGACGGTAGTTATCTCGGGCGATACGGGCCCGTTTGAGCAAATGCCTGATCGTTACAAAGATGTGGATGTGCTCGTCCATGAGGTATATGCCAGCAAGGGGCTTTCGACCAAGCCAGCCGAATGGCAGGCGTATCACACGCTTTCGCACACATCAGGAACTGAGCTCGGGCTCGCGGCACAGAAGGCCCAACCGGGAAGACTCGTGCTCACCCATCAGCTCCTTTGGGACGCTGAGGAGGCAGACATTTCTGAAGAAGTAGCAAATGTCTACGAGGGACTTGTCTCCTACGCCCACGACCTCGATGTGTTCTCCGCCTGAGCCCTAAAAGAAAATCTGGGGCTGAAGTAAACCTTTCCTGCTTCCGATACGAGTAAGTAGGCGACAAGTGGACGCATGGGCAATGCGGTTTTACGGAGTCATACGTGCGAACGATGGAACGAGATCCGCAACTTAGGGTGCGATCCTTCGAGCAGCTATACCGAGAAGAGTACCGCGGCGTTGTCGCGTTCTCCTTGGCTCTCCTTGGCGATCGCCAAGCTGCCGAAGACGTTGCCCAAGAAGCCTTCATTGAGACTCACCAACACTGGGATCGTATCCAGAACTACGACAGCCCCGGAGCTTGGGTTCGCAGGGTCGCATCTAACAAGGCGGTGTCGATCCGCCGTCGGGTAGGCGCCGAGTTACGAGCCCTGACGAAACTCGTCGGTGGGCTTGTTCAAACTGCGGAGCTAGCTCCCTATGACCATGAGTTCTGGAACCAAGTGCGCAAGCTGCCGACCAAACAGGCGCAAGCGATCTCTCTGTTCTACCTAGAAGACCGTCCGGTGGCTGAGCTCGCTGAGATCCTCGGTTGCACCGAATCAACAGCCAAAGTACATCTACATCGCGGGAGGGCGGCCCTAGCCAAGGCCCTCCAACTGGAGGAAGTCGTATGAATATCGATGATCGCGGGCGCAAAGCCGCAGCAAGCATGAAAGCAACTGTTTCCAACGTTCCAATTCCACCGTCACCCCAAGCCATCGCTATGGGAGTCGCCAAGAAGGCGAACTCTCGGAGCTGGATGAGAAGCCTCGAGTGGAGCGCAGGACTTGCAGTATTGATTCTCATTTTGGGGTTTGCTACTCAAGGTGGCCTGATGGATATGGTCGCCGGGCAGTTCGCCAGCAGTAGCGACGGTGAATTGGGAACCGTCGACGCCGACGCCCTGGCCGTCGATGGACATCATGTGGTCATTGTTGACCCCGCTCATGAGTCAGTCCAGATATTTGGGTACGCGATTGTCTCAGTCGAGGCGAGTCCTGGACTTGAAGTCCTCGTCAACGGCTCTCCCACCTACTTGGTTGGTGAAGTCTGGAAGGCTGAGGTGGTCCTAGACGACGGTTGGAATGAGATCGTCGCGGTTGGACGGATTGAGGGCGAAGTTGTAGCCGATGATGCTGTCAGAGTGCACGTGGGAGCCATCGCGCCGAGCACAACGGAGCCTGAGCCGACCACCACCACGCAGGTCGAGCCTGAGCCAACAACCACGACCACGGAACCCAAGCCTGAGCCGACAACAACAACAAAACCGAAGGCGACCACCACCACAAAGCCGGTGACCGACCACGCGATCCACATCACGAGCCCAGACAATGGACTCGAAACGGCAGAAGCTGTGATAACGATCTCAGGGTCATCCACTGGTGACGGGCACTTCAAGCTCTATGTCGACGGAGCGTGGTACGACTTCGAGCCGAACGAGGCAGGCAACTGGGAGCGCAACGTTGAGGTGGCGCCAGGTTGGAATACCGTATGGGCCAAGATCTACGTGGGTGACACCAAGGTGGCCTACGACACGATCGAGGTCTACCGTTCCAGCGGTGAGATTGTGGACTACGCCATCTCGATCACCAGTCCCGTCAACGGCCTTGAGACCGATGCTGAGGCGCTGACGTTCTCTGGAACGGCTACACCTGGAGCGGGTGACTTCCTACTCTATGTGGGCGGAGAGCAGTATCCTTTCGAGGTGAACGGTGAAGGTCAGTGGTCAGTTCTGGCACCTGTCGGCCCTGGTTGGAACACGGTCTACGCCAAGATGTACGTTGGTGGTGACAAGGTTGCGTTCGACTCGGTCGAGGTTTACCGAGTCGTGCCCCTCTCCGACTTCACAGCAACACAAGTCAACGGCAGTTCGACTGTTGCTAGTGACGTATTCTGGGGACTAGCTACACCCGGCGGCGAGGTGAAGGTGTTCTCCGAGTATGGATGGACAGTGGTGGAAGCTGATCTCGAAGGAAACTACGAGGCGGCCGTCACATTCGAAGGGGTCCCCGTTGGCGTCGAGTTCTCGGTATACGTGAAGGACCTAGCCACGGGGAGAAAGATCTTCTTCGGCTTCACCCTCTTGGCCCCCGAGGCTTAGCCCGACAGTTGAGAAGTGAAGTTGGGGCCCTCTGGCGAAAGCCATGGGGCCCCACTTAGTTGATGGCCCCCGGCACTCGGCTGCGGTTCACCAGCAGAACAATGATTGGCAGCAGTGAGAGTATGGCTCCAATTAAGCCGAGCATGCCGTAAGAGTAGGACCCGATGACGAGTCCCGACAAAGCAGCCGAAGCGCCTGCGGTGATCCAAACCGTTGCATCGGTGGCTCCTTGGACTCGAACGCGGTCGTCAAGAGTGAGACTTTCCTGGAGGACGGTGGCGCCGGCGACAAACCCGAAGTTCCAGCCGAGTCCAACCAAGAACAAGGCGGTTAGGAAGATTCCTCGTTCAGCATTGGGGGCTTGCATAGCGAGTAAGCCTGACGCAATGAGAAGCGTTGCTCCAACCCAGATCGCCCGGCGCGCTGAGAACTTCTCGACCAGGAATCCGACTAGAGGCGAGAACGAGAACATCCCGAGAGTGTGCACCATCAAGACAAGCGCCACGAAATCGATGCTGTGACCGTTGTCTCTTGCATGTATGGGCGCCATCACCATGAGCACGGTCATGACTGATTGGGAGACGATGAGTGTGGTCAAGGCGAGCTGAACGTTCGGGAGTTTGACGAGTTGGCTGAGTGGTCTGCCGCTCCCAGCCTCACCAGCAACACTCGGGTTGTCCACACCAATCGCCATAGGGTCCGGTCGGAGTAGCAAGAAGTAAGTCAGAGAAGCGATAGCGAATCCGATTGCTGTGAACGCGAACTGTCCTGCGAACTCAGAGTTGAGCACCTCTTGTCCGAAGCGTCCTGCAGGTGTGACGAGGTACCGCCCTGCCACCGAACCGATGGTTGAAGCCCACACGACAAAACTGATGGCAGACGCACGCCTTTCGGAGGTCCGCATGTCTCCAGCTGCGTAGCGAGATAGCGCGCTGACGCTCCGTCCGACACCAAGGACGAACATCCCGAAGGTCAAGAGCGCGATACTTGCCCCTGCAACGGCGAAGGCCCCGAGCACTGCGCCCAAAGCTGCGATACCGTATCCAAGCGAGAAAGCGGGTCGCCTACCGATCCTTCGACTCATGTTTGAGAGCCAAGCCGATCCGAAAGCAACACCGGCAGTGGCGCCAGCGGCGGGAACACCGGCGAGCGCCGCTGAACCTGTGATCTCCTTGGCCACGATTGCAGTGATTGCCACAGCGACCATGTAGGCGGTCGACGCAAGTGCGTTACCCCCGAACAAGACGTAGATTGTTCGTTGGCGTTGCTTCTCGAGTGTCACCGGTTGATTCTATCCAGCCCTCTAGGGAAAGCCATCACTTGGACCTACCCATAACTACAGTGTTGTAAGTAACCGAGGGAGCCGTACATGGCAGTAGCGTTTCAGCCCGAATGGACAGAGTCAGAGCGGGTGGTCGACGCCGCCCTGGTCGGCTACAGCGTCATAGGAGCAGTAGCCAAGCCTGTTGCTCTCGGTACCGTGTTGGACAAGCCCATTCCGATGGCGGTCAGCGGTCTGCTCTGCGCTGTCGTCATGGATCCCCGGACCGTAGAGATAGTGGCCGACGAGCTGTTTGATCCCGTCTCCCTACGCGACGCTATCGAAAGCCTTGTTGAACAAGAGTGGAGTGTGACGGTACTGGTACCCCTTGACGCTGTTGGCGTGGCGCACGCCCTCTTGCGTGGGGCACCATGCAATCTGCAGCCGTGGTGGGAAGACTACGGCCAGATTCTATTTGGCGGGTACGAAGTACCGTAGAGCGCCCAACTGAGTCAAGCGTGACTCGAGCGGGCCGATTCGGTACTCTGCCAGCATGCCTCCACCGCTCTACACCCAGAATGTAGTTGCCTTCATCTGGGACTTTGACCGGACACTCATCCCAGACAATATGCAGGGACCCTTGTTCGAGTTCTATGGGGTTGATGAGGGATTGTTCTGGGAGGAGGTCAACGGCTTGGTTGCCTTTCACGCAGAGCGAGGTGAAGTTTTATCTCGAGATATGGCGTACCTCCTCCACATTCTCGAGTACGCCGCAACAGGAGCGTTCAAGGGCCTTTCCAATCAGAAGCTGAAGGAGCTTGGCGCGGGGCTGGTTCCTGTACCGGGGATACCAGAGTTCTTTGAAGCTGTAAGGCAGCGTGCTGAAGATGTTCCTGCTTTCGCGAAGGAAAACATCAAGGTGGAGCATTACGTAGTCTCAACCGGGCTGCGGCCGATGATCGAAGGGAGCTCTATCCACAGGCATCTCGACGGCGTCTGGGCGAGTTCTTATGTTGAGCATGCAGCAGGCCAAGGGTACGAAGAACGGCTGAACTTCGCCGATGATCCGGACGGGACTTCCATCCGGCACGTTGGCGACTTTGTTGGCAACACGACCAAGACGAGGGCGATATTTGAGATAAACAAGGGCGTCAACGTGAATCCTCGGATAGACGTCAACGCTCAAATGACTGAGGAGCAGCGGCGAGTACCGCTGCGCAACATGGTCTATATCGCCGACGGTCCTAGTGATGTGCCCGTGTTCTCGATCTTGAACAAGGCAGGCGGAAAGACGCTCGGTGTCTACAACATGGACCCTCGGAGCAATTACAAACAGCTCAAACAGCTCGCCGATCAGGGCCGTATCCAGGGGATGGCCGAAGCGGACTTTCGTGAGGGAGAAGCTGCCTATCTTTGGCTGATGGACTCTTTCGATCAGATTGCCAGTGAGATTGTGGACAATCGCGCTCGTGCCCTAGACGCGATCAAGAATCCGCCAGGGCACGTTTAGGAAAGGCCGCTGCTTCGCAGCCGCAACTAGGACTAGAACCAACCCCCAAACCCAGGGTTCACCTCACCGGTGATGGGCCGGGCTGCCGCAACAGTGAAGCTGCTTCACCGAGGGTTTCGATCGCCTTCAGGGCTGAGGTATGGGAGCCGTCGGTGATCAAGTCGCACCGAGC
>CAXMPE010000052.1:0-2514 GCA_964195245.1 uncultured Verrucomicrobiales bacterium
TGCCAACGCTGCGAAAAGAAGGAAACGTCTTCATCCTTGACCTCGGAGAAGGCGACCACCGCTTCAACCCAGACACCCTTGCTGAGCTGAACACGCACCTCGACGAGATAGAACATGCCTCGTCACCAGTGGCCCTTGTTACCACCGCTTCGGGGAAGATCTGGCACAACGGGCTCGACCTTGAATACCTTGCCGAAACCGGTGAGTGGGCGCCGCTCCTTGCTGCGGTGGAATCCCTTTATGCCCGAATCCTTCGACTCCCGTTAGTAACCGTGGCAGCTGTCCAAGGCCATGCTTTCGCTGCGGGAGCCATGTTCTCCTTCGCTCACGATGTAAGAATCATGCGAGAAGATCAAGGCTACCTCTGTCTGCCCGAGGTGGACCTTGGCTTCTCGTTCACCCCAGGATTCGCGGCCATCATCGCTGCCAAGGTTCCTCAGCCAGCGCTTCACCGGATGGGGGTTCTTGGTGAACGACTCCCGGGGCCAACAGCGCTGCAAGTTGGCGCCGTTGATGCGATCGCCCCCGAGGGAGACGTCCTCGCCGAGGCAGTCGCTACAGCAGAGGCGATGGCCGCCAAAGCTGGTCCGGCGATAGCGACCTTGCGAAGCGACTTCTATGGGGACGCCATCAGGGCGCTAACGCCCTGAGCTAGGGGCCCAATGTAGGGCTTGCGCTTCCTTACCCGATTTCGGGGAAGGTGCCCCGTAGGGGCGGATGGGGCGGGGCTTGAGCTTTGGTCCAAGTCCAAGTCCAAGTCCGAGTTTTCGGTCCGGTGCCCTCTCAGTCGGCTTCGCCGCAAGCGAGGGAGCAAGCGCAGGAGCCTACTCCTCTGACTTCATCGCTGCCGCGGCCTCCCGGGCTGAGTCAGCGTCGCCTTCCACTATCTCGGCGCGGTCAGTGATGAGGGTCACTTCGTTCTTGAAGACCTGAAGGAACCCACCCTGCACTGCGATGGTTGTGCGCTCCCCATCGACGCCGTCAACCGTGACGGCCCCTCTTGAAAGAACGGCCATGGTTGGCTCGTGACCGGCCATGATGCCGATCTCGCCAACCGGCGTGCGCGCCACCAAGAACGTGGCTTCACCAGACCAAAGATTGGCTTCTGGTGAAACTACATCGAGCTGGAACGCGGGAGCCATTTAAGCGTTGGCTCCGGCCATGTCTTCAGCCTTGGCCCGAACATCTTCGAGAGTTCCGACCATGTAGAAGGCCTGCTCAGGAAGATCGTCAACCTCACCATTTAGGATGGAACGGAAATCCTTGACGGTCTGCTCCAGCGGCGAGTTAACACCAGGCTGGCCAGTGAACTGCTCAGCAACGTTCATTGGCTGAGCCAAGAAGCGCTGAATACGACGGGCACGACCAACAACGAGGCGATCCTCCTCTGAGAGCTCATCAAGACCCAAAATGGCGATGATGTCCTGAAGGTCCTTGTAACGCTGCAGCACCTGCTGAACGCCGGTAGCTACGGCGTAGTGCTCCTCGCCAATGATCTGCGGGTCGAGCGCCCGTGACGTCGAGTCCAGCGGGTCAACAGCTGGGTAGATACCCAGAGCGGTCAGCGGACGGCTCAGCACAGTTGTGGCATCAAGGTGAGCAAAGGCCGTATGCGGAGCCGGGTCCGTGATGTCATCTGCTGGCACGTAGACAGCCTGCAGTGAGGTAATGGAGCGTCCCTTCAGCGAAGTGATCCGCTCCTGTAGGAAGCCCATCTCGCCCGACAGCGTTGGCTGGTACCCAACAGCTGAAGGCATACGGCCGAGAAGTGTTGAAACCTCCGAGCCTGCCTGGGTGAAACGGAAGATGTTGTCGATGAACAACAGTACGTCCTGACGCTGCACATCACGGAAATACTCAGCCATCGTCAGCGCAGACAGAGCAACACGCAGACGCACGCCTGGGGGCTCATCCATCTGTCCAAAGACAAGGGCAGCCTTCTCGAGAACGCCAGACTCTTTCATCTCACCGAAAAGGTCGTTTCCTTCACGGGTCCGCTCGCCAACACCCGCGAACACAGAAACACCACCGTGTTGAGTGGCAACACGGTTGATCATTTCCTGAATCAGAACAGTCTTGCCGACACCGGCACCACCGAAGAGCCCAATCTTCCCACCTTCGAGGTATGGGCAGAGGAGGTCAATAACCTTGATACCTGTCTCGAAAATACCCTGCTGAGGAGCAACGTCCTTGAAAGCCGGCGGCTGGCGATGGATAGGCCACCACTCGCCGTCGAACTCAAGCTCAGGCGCATCAAGCGACTCACCCCAAGTATTAAAGATATGTCCGAGGGTTTGATCTCCAACAGGGACCATGATTGGGCTGCCAGAGTTAGTCACCACGGTTCCACGGGTGATGCCGTCGGTAGGGGCAAGCGCAATCGTGCGTACCCGGTCGTTCCCTAGATGCGCAGCTACCTCGAGAAGCACCTTCTTGTCCTCGCCAGCAAGAGAGAACTCAGTCTCTAGGGCGAAGAGAATCTCAGGTAGTGCATCTTTCGGGAACTCCACATCG
>CAXMPE010000053.1:0-3262 GCA_964195245.1 uncultured Verrucomicrobiales bacterium
ATTCTCGGCATGACACCCGGTGAATTGCAACAGGCGCTCTCTGACGGGACCACCCTCGCAGAGGTAGCGGTCGACCAAGGGATGTCTGTTGACGACCTGACTGCGGCGCTTTCGGCCGATATCGAAAGCCGTGTAGCTGAGGCTCTAGCCGACGACAAGATCACACAAGAGAAGGCTGACGAGATCCTCGCCAATAGCGACGAGCGTATCGACAGGCTCATCAACAGGTCACACGAGCGAGGTGAACCGGGGGATCGAAGTGAGCGGATGGCGCGCAGAGCCGAGGCCAGAGAGGCCATGGGTGAGTTCCTTGGTCTAAGTCTCGATGAGATGAAGGAAGCGTTCCAAGACGGATCCACCCTGGGCGAGATCGCAGAAGATCAGGGCGTCTCGATCGATGAGCTGACCACCTTCATGACCGACTACGCCAACGCTGAGATCGACGAAGCTCTCGCCGACGGAACAAATACCCAAGAGCGGGCTGATGAGTTCAGAGAGAATCTCGCAGAGCGGATCGAGAACCGTATCAACAAGGAGCCTCGACACCCGGGCCAAGGCGGCGGTCCAGGTAATAGCCGCCCCTAGAACCTCCAGCTGGGGCTGGCGTTCTTAGGACTTTCTTAGAAATACTTCAAGAATCTCTTAGGCCCAGCCCTCAAGCTGTACCCAGACAACAAGCAAGATCAACCGAGTCGATATCGACGGAGCGATCACATGGAATACGCACTCAAGGCCACTAGAGCAACCACGATGCCCCGCAAGAATCGTGTCTATGACCTAGGCAGGGTATGTCTAAAGACGGAATGCGAAACCAAACTTTCTCGTTACAACAAGCGTGACAAGTGCAGTGTGCACGCAAGCGTTCACTTTCCTCGCTTGCGAGGCCACACAAAGCACCTATCTGAATAACACCACTGTCCCCAACCACTCATCTCTCTCCCAAGAAACGGGGACAACTCCCAGAAGGGCGCCGAAAGGCGCACTTCGGTGTTTGAGAAGTCTGTGGGCGCCGCAAGGCGCCCTTCGGTGTGTTCGGGGTAGACGTCTCGTTTGGCGTTAATATCTGAGCACCCACTACGGAGCGCTCCATGACCCCAGCCCAACTCGCCGCCAACGCTATTCGGGCCCTGTCTATGGACGCTGTCCAGAAGGCTAACTCTGGACATCCGGGTGCCCCTATGGGGATGGCTGACATGGCAGTGGTGCTCTGGAGCAAATTCCTCACGGTTGATCCCACACGCCCTCGTTGGAACAACCGCGATCGCTTCGTCCTTTCCAACGGACACGCCTCCATGCTCATGTACTCCCTCCTCCACCTCAGCGGCTTTCCTCTGCCTATGGCCGAGTTGGCTACGTTTCGTCAGCTCGGATCTCACACGGCGGGTCATCCTGAGATCAGCCACACGCTCGGGATCGAGACAACCACCGGGCCGCTCGGTGCTGGCTTCTCCAACGGAGTCGGTATGGCCATCGCTGAGCGCCATCTCAACAGCGTGTTCGGCGACGACCTGATCAATCACACCACCTACGCCTTCGTCTCTGATGGTGATCTCATGGAGGGGGTCGCACAAGAAGCCGGGTCAATGGCCGGCCATCTCAAACTCGGCAAGCTCATCTACCTCTACGACTCCAACAAGATCTCGATTGATGGATCCACCGACCTCACCTTCACCGAGGATACTGCCGCCAAGTACACCGCCATGGGTTGGCACACCACCACTATCGACGGACACGACCACGACGCAATCGAGGCAGCCTTGCATGAAGCCAAGGCCGTGACCGATCGCCCTTCGCTGATCGTAGCTGAGACCCACATTGGGTATGGCTCCCCCAACAAGGTGGATACCTCGGGCGTCCACGGCTCGCCACTTGGCGACGAGGAGATCGCTCTTACCAAGGCGGCACTCGGTTGGGACCGCCCACCCTTCGACGTTCCTGCCGAGGTTTACTCATTCTTTGCCGATGCCATGCAGCGGGGAACGGCAGCTCGCGAGGCGTGGGAGGACAAGCGAGACGCCGCGTTTGCCGCTGACCTAGCTCTGGCTACCAAGTGGCACGCTTACCACTCGCCCGATCCTGTCGAGCTCGAGGATCCTGGCTTTGACGCCCCAATCGCAACGAGAGCCGCATCGGGCAAGCTGTTCGACCAAATCGCTGAGAAGGTCCCCGGATTCATTGGCGGCGCGGCCGATCTCGTGGGCTCCACCAAGACGGTTATCTCGTTCTCAGAAGCCTTCTCGGCCGAAACACCTGGAGGCCGGAACATCAACTTCGGCATTCGCGAGCACGCAATGGGGGGCGTAGTCAACGGCATCAACGTGCACGGGGGCTTGCGCGGCTACGGCTCGACCTTCTTTGTCTTCTCTGACTACATGCGAGGCGCGCTTCGACTTTCAGCGCTTATGAATCAACCGTCCATCTGGGTGTTCACCCATGACTCCTACGCAGTAGGCGAAGACGGGCCCACCCACCAACCCATCGAGCATCTTGCTGCGCTTCGAGTGATCCCAAACATGCTCGTTCTCCGCCCCGCCGATGCAACCGAAACCATCGAAGCCTGGGAGATTGCTCTGAACCGCCACGACGGACCAACCTCCTTGCTGCTCACGCGCCAGAACCTGCCCGTACTGGATCGTGACCGAGGAGGGGTTGCTAGGGGCGCCTACGTGCTGCGAGAAGGATCCGACATCACCCTCATCGCCACTGGATCCGAGGTGTCGGCCGCCCTGAGTGCCGCTGAGCTACTTGCTGAGAAGGATGTCTCGGCTCGAGTTGTCTCGATGCCTTCGTGGGAGTTGTTCGCAGCCCAGCCACGTGAGTACCGAGACGAAGTGCTCGGAGAAGTTCCTAGGGTCGCTATCGAAGCTGGTAGTACTTTTGGATGGGAGCGATGGGTTGGCGATACCGGGTTCATTATCGGCATCGACCACTTCGGCAAATCAGCCCCAGCTAGCGTCCTCGCAGAAGAGTTCGGCTTCACACCCGAGGCCATCGTTGAGCAGATTGCCAGCCATCTCCCGTGAGCGACTTCGAGCGACTGCTGGCATCGAGGACCAAGCACATGGACGCGTCTGCCATCCGTGAGATCCTCAAGGTCGTCGCACAACCAGGAATGATCTCGATGGCCGGCGGCCTGCCTGCTGCCAGCAGCTTCCCGATTGATCTCTTCCCCCATCTCGTCGAGAGGGCGATAGCCAAGTACGGCGCCAGAGCCCTCCAATACGACCTTACCGAAGGCTTCATGCCCTTTAGAGAACAGCTC
>CAXMPE010000054.1:0-10989 GCA_964195245.1 uncultured Verrucomicrobiales bacterium
GCGAAGCAGACGGATGGGGCGGCCTTGAGCCAACCACCAGGCTCGACATGTGAAGCGGCTAGCTGACTCGAAGCTTTGGCGCGGAGCCGAAACCGCCAAGTCCGGTAGGGTTGGACAATGGCTCGCTACAAAACTGGAATCGAAACCCGACAGCGCATTGTCGACGCCACACGGCACCTGCTCGCCGAAGTGGGGATTGAAGGCACAACCATTCAGGCCATCTGCAAGCGAGCCGACGTCCGCCCTGGGTCCTTCTACAACCTGTTTCCGTCGAAGGACGCCGCAATCCTGGGGGTTGTTGAGCAGGCTGCCCAGCAGGCGGAGGGCACCCACAACGCCACCGAGACAATCGGCGACGTAATCGACGAATACATCGACTTCCTCATGCACCACACCGCGGAGGCCAAGATCTACGTTCGCATCGCTGTTGTGGGCGCACTTTCGGACCCTGACATATTGAAACGACTCGGAGAGTTGGAGAGCGTCAGAAGGGCTCGCTTCGCCGACGCCATTGTCCAACACCAGCCATCGTTACCAATGACCGAGGTCAAGGAGGAAGCCGCTCTCCTCCTCTCAACACTCAACGGGCTCGCCCTGCACTACTTGCTGGACCCAAGATTTGATGTGCGTCGGCACGCCAACCGGTTGAAGGGTGTCGTCGCCGCTCTCTAGTCCAGAGCTATCCGGTCAAACGTTGAACCTGAAGTGGAGCACGTCGCCGTCCTGGACTAGGTAATCCTTACCTTCGATCCGCATTTTTCCGGCCGCCTTGAGCGCCTGCTCGGAGCCAAGCTCAAGAAGGTCGGAAATGTGATAGGCCTCGGCCTTGATGAACCCTCGTTCGAAGTCAGTATGGATGACACCGGCCGCCTGCGGGGCTGTCGCCCCTTCGTGGATGGTCCAAGCCCGAATCTCCTTGGGTCCGGCCGTGAAATAGGTCCGAAGATTCAAAAGCTTGTAGGTGGCTCGGGCGAGCGGGGACAAGCCCGGCTCGGAGAGTCCCATCTCCCCAAGAAAGTCCGGTTGATCCTCGGGATCCAGCTGGGCGATCTCGGCTTCCGCCGCAGCACAAATTACCACTACCTCGGCACCGTGGCTGGTCGCGTAGTTCTTGACGACCTCTACATGATCGTTGCCAGCAAGGCCACCTTCATCCACGTTGCAGACAAAGAGGACTGGCTTTGAGGAGATGACCTGTACTTCCTTGAAAGTCGCCAACTCCTCATCTGTCCACGCCCCGTCGCGCATCGGGATTCCTTCAGCGAGAAGGTCATAAAGCTTCTGAGCAGCGTCACGTTCCACAACAAGCTGCTTGTCTCCCGACTTAGCGTTGCGTTTCAGTCTCTCGAGACGCCTCTCGGCGATCTCAAGGTCGGCAAGGATCAACTCGGTCTCAATCGTTTCGATGTCGCGCAAGGGATCAACGCTCCCGTCGACGTGAGTGACGTCTTCATCCTCAAAACATCGCACCACTTGCAGCACAGCGTCCACGGAACGGATGTGACCGAGAAACTGGTTACCTAGGCCTTCACCCTGGCTCGCTCCGCGCACCAACCCAGCGATGTCCAGGATCTCCACGGTGGTGGGCAACAACTGCTTGGACTCGATAACGGACCGGATCTTTTCAAGACGATCGTCAGGGACTGCTATGACGCCTACGTTCGGCTCAATGGTGGCAAATGGATAGTTCGCCGCCTCAACGGTTGAGGCAGTGAGCGCGTTGAAAAGCGTGCTCTTACCTACGTTGGGGAGGCCTACAATTCCAGCCTGAAGTGCCATGAAACGTCCGAGGGGTTTGGGGAGTCTGAATGGTACTAGCGGTGAGCATTCCCGAGACATTGACCCGCTGTTGACGCAGAAGTAGTCAGGAGAAAAGCGATGGCTGGATCTAGTGCCTTCCCGGCAACCACGGAGCAACTACCGTCGACCGCCTCAGAGGCGCTCGACGTTATGGCGGATAGGCTGAAGGGGAACGCCGCCAAATGGGTTGCCGTTCCCATAGAGGACCGGATAAAGCTTCTCGAGCAAGTGATCTCCGACACATCCGAAGCCGCGGCTGGTTGGGTCGAGGATGCGTTGGAGGCGAAAGGTCTAACCGCTGACAGCCCCGCAGCCGGAGAGGAGTGGTTGCCCGGGCCTGGCTTCCTCATTCGCAACGCACGCCTGCTTGCACAGACCTTGCGCGATATCCGCCAGCATGGCGCTCCCCAGCTCCCCGGGAAGATCTGGCAGCGCAACGACGGACAGACGGTTGTAGATGTCTACCCGACCAATAACTTCGACAAATCCCTCCTCGCAGGCGTTTCGGGGGAGGTCTGGATGGAACCAGGAGTCAACCCTGGGAACCTGACGGCTTCCATGGCCGAGGCGTACCGTCCCGACTCTTCAAAGTCGGTCGGACTCTGCTTGGTGCTCGGAGCCGGAAACGTAGCGTCGATTGGACCGATGGATGTGCTGTATACGCTGTTCTCTGAAAACAAAGTTGCCCTCCTCAAAATGAATCCAGTGAACGAGTATTTGGGGCCTCACTGGGCTCGGGCACTCAACTCTCTTATCGAGGCTGGGTTTGTCGACATCGCCTTCGGTGGAGCTGAGGTGGGGGCCCATCTCACGAACCACGACGCAGTGGACACCATTCACATCACCGGTTCTGACAAGACATACGACTCGATTGTCTTTGGTGCCGGAGAAGATGGCCAAAAGAGGAAGGCAAGCGACGACCCGATCAATGACAGGCCAATCACAGCCGAGTTGGGCAACGTCAGCCCAGTCATCGTGGTTCCGGGTCCCTGGTCCGATGGAGATCTTCGGTTCCAAGCGGCACATATCGCCGGTTCTCTTACAAACAACGCCGGATTCAACTGCAACGCAACCCGTGTCCTTATCACCCATGGCCAATGGAATCTGAGAGAATCTCTGCTCGACGCTCTAGGAAACGCTCTTTCAGCAGTGCCCTCACGAGATCCGTACTACCCCGGAGCTGAGGATCGATGGAACAGTTTCACCAAGCGTTACCCCGACGCACACATATACGGCGACACCGGGTCCGGCTGCGTCCCTTGGACGGTGATCTCTGACATCGATCCTTCGAACCAAAGTGAGCTCGCGTTCAACACCGAATCATTCAACGGCATCATGTCTGAAGTGGCACTGACCTCATCACGAGATGTCTCCGCCTTTCTTGACGACGCTGTGGAGTTCTGCAACGACACCGTCTGGGGCTCGTTGAACGCCACCATTCTCATCCACCCCAAGTCACTGCGTGATCCTGAAGTCGTGGAAGCATTGGACCGAGCAGTCGCCAATCTCAAGTACGGATCCATAGGTGTCAACGTCTGGGCGGCCCTCTCCTACGCCTTTGTCTCCACAACTTGGGGCGCCTACCCGGGGCATCCTCGTACGGACATACGCTCCGGAAACGGCGTCGTGCACAACACCTTTCTTTTCGATCACCCTCAAAAGTCTGTCCTGCGCGGCCCCTTCAGAGCGGTACCTAAGCCCTTCTGGCATGCTGGACACAAGACCGCCAACGACATTTCGAGGAAGATGACCTACTTCGAAGCGGACCCATCGGTAGGGAAGCTGCCGTCGATTGTGGCTTCGGCGTTGCGAGGCTGAACCACTGGAGCTCCGGCTCAAGCTCGGGCTCGGGTTAACCCCCCGCTCAGAATTCTCGGGCCGGCGCCCCCTCAGTCGGCTACGCCGCCAGCTTCGCCAAGGGCTCAGCCAGCGGCTCCCCCGAAATCAGGGGAGCAAGCGCGCTACGTTGGGGTTGAAGTTCAGGTCTAGGTCTAGGTTTAGGTTGTAGTCGGGTGTTACCCGACTACTGGCACTCTTTCCATGGCGGCCTTGATGGCCTCGTCTGGCAGGTCATAGTTGGAGATCTTGCCTCCGAGGAAGTCCTCGTAAGCCGACAGGTCGAAGTGGCCGTGCCCTGACAACGCCATAAGGATGGTGGTCTCTTCTCCTGACTCCTTCGCCCGGAGCGCCTCTCTGATTGTCTCTGCGATGGCGTGCATCGGCTCCGGCGCCGAAATGATGCCTTCCGTTTTTGCGAACGTAACCGCCGACTCGAAGCACTCTACTTGTGGAACAGCAACCGCCTCTACGAGCCCCAACTCGTAGAGGTGAGAAACGAGGGGCGCCATCCCGTGATAGCGCAGCCCGCCCGCGTGGAGTGGTGCCGGTACGAAGTCGTGACCAAGAGTGTGCATCTTCAACAGCGGCGTAGTCCCTGCCGTGTCACCAAAGTCGTAGCGATACTCACCCTTCGTCAGTGTTGGGCAGGAGGCTGGCTCCACACAACGGATCTTTGGACTCATCTTGCCAGCCATCTTCTCGCGCAGGAACGGGAACGCGAGGCCCGCAAAGTTGGACCCACCGCCCGTGCACCCGATCAGGACGTCTGGCACTTCGCCAACCTTCGCCATTTGCAGAAGAGCTTCTTCGCCGATGATGGTTTGGTGCATGAGCACATGATTCAACACACTCCCGAGCGCGTATCGAACCGTCGGATCGGGTGCGGCCATACTCACCGCTTCGGAGATGGCGATACCAAGGCTCCCTGGATGGTCAGGATCTTCAGCGAGTAAGGCTCTCCCGAACTCCGTAACTGCAGAGGGACTCGAGTGAACCGTTGCGCCCCATATCTCCATCATGATCTTTCGGTACGGCTTCTGGCGATGGCTGGTCGCAACCTGCCACACTTCGCAATCCAGCCCGAACTGAGCAGTTGCAAAGGCCATTGAGCTGCCCCACTGACCCGCCCCGGTCTCCGTGGTGAGCTTGGTGACTCCCTCCATGGCGTTGTAATACGCCTGTGGCACAGCGGTATTGGGCTTATGGGAACCGGTGGGACTCACACCTTCATACTTGTAGAAGATCTTCGCCGGTGTATCGAGCAGCTTCTCAAGGCTCCGAGCCCTATAGAGCGGACTGGGACGCCACAACCGAAGAACGTCAAGGACGGCTCCTGGGATATCGATGTACCTGTCTTGAGAGACCTCTTGCATGATGAGCGCCATTGGAAACAGCGGAGCAAAATCATCGGGACCGGCTGGCTCAAGTGTTCCTGGATGCAGCGCGGGTGGGGGCGGCTCAGGAAGATCTGGGACGATGTTGTACCACTGTGTTGGCATCTCGTCTTCTGTCAGCGAGATCTTCGTATATTCGCTCATCTCTTGTCCTCAATCTCCGTGAATGGAGGACACAGTAGCGGTGTTCCTGCCTGCTTCGCTGACAGGAACACCGCTACCTAAACCTGAACCTAGGCCTGAACCGCGACCCGTCGGCTGCACTCAGCCTCGGAAGCTAGACCCGCTCCACTTGACGTACTCGATGGTCTTGAGACTCTCTAGATCGTGCACCCCGATGCCGCCGTGGCCCAGGGTGAAGATCCTGTCTCCCACTATTACCATCCGCTGCACGGTCGAGGACCAAGGGTCCACAAACTCCACACCCTCGTCGCCCTCATCGGAATAGTCCCACGTGTAGGGGCCGTCCAAACCGTTACGAAGCGTGGCTTCGAGAGTCACCGAATCGTCGCCGACCACCACCGCCAAGACTCCGGTATCAAATGTTTCACCGGAGTCTCCGTCGTCGTGAGACCAGGACGAGAAGGGAGCGAGCATCAGGCCGGTGGCATTCCAGTACAAGAAGGCCCGGTGGTCCCACTCGGCCTGTGAATACGCGTTGTCGAACGTGATGCCGTCGACCTTGCGGGGGTCCGATGAGTCAGAAACATCAAACAGCGACACCTGGGTGCCGGTGGTTCGCCCTTGGTCGGTGGCGTCCTGGCCGATTCCCAGAAGGAGCCCATCACCCACGGGATGTAGATAGGCCGAGTAACCCAAAATTTTCAGTTCGCCAGCCACAACGGGGTCAGTCGGATCGCTTAGGTCGATCACGTACAGCGGGTCGGTCTGGCGGAAGGTGACCACGTAACCCGTGTCACCCATGAAGCGGACCGAACGAACCTGCTCGGTCTTGCCTAGGCCGCCGACCTGACCAATCTCCTTGAGTTCACCACCAGAAGGTCTCAGGACCGTCACCTGGCTGACTGAGTCGCCATCCCACCATCCGCCAAAGGAGTTGGTAGAGACGACTCGAAGGTCACCTTCGAACTCACTCATCCCCCACTGGCCGTTGATGAACCCGGTGACCTCACCGGACGCCACGTAGTTGGTGTGATCTCCCTCGAAGGCAAACTGATGGATCTGCGTCTTGAAGTCAGAATCCAACTCATCGTCGCCCGCAACAATTCTGTTGAAGTTCATCCAGCGCTGGGTGGCAACGTACAAGCTGTCCAGTGAGGAGTAGACGACCTCGCCTTCAGCCACCACTCCGCTTGCCTTGAGGGCACCAAGGTCGCCGTCTGCGAGGTCCATCGACAGCACCGAGAGAGTCGAGAGGCCGCTGTAGCTAGGTGGGGCGTAGACGTCTGAGCAATTGAGAAGCGTCCCTTTGTCACTCCGGCCGGTACGGTTGTCCTTCAGGATGTAGAACGGCAGCCAGTTCTCCCAGGAGGAGTCCTTGATGATCTCTCTGTTCCTGTCTTCGGCCTCCCCTTCAGCACGAAGCCCTGAGCCTTCCGGCTGGACCCAGTCGAAGCCCACAGGTCGAGAGCGCAACACAATGTGAACTGTGTCACCGATCAGGCGGGAGGATACGCCTGTGCCATCAACTTCCATTGTTTGAATTATTGACGGGTCGGTAGGGTCGGAGATATCGACGACCACCATCTGGTAGACCTCTGAGTAGTAACGACCATCACCCCAGGAGCTGCCAGACACAAGTAGGCGATCACCAGCCATCAACATGCCGTAGGCACCCATGTTGTCGAAGGTCAGATGGGCAACTTCAACGGGCGAGTCTCCCCGCACATCAATGATTTGCAACCGTCCCTGAAGGAGGGAGTAGATGTAGTCCCCATCGGTCTTCACAGAGTCTGGCTCATCGACGCCTGCTTCTTGGACGTTGGTCGTGGAATAGTCGACCCCCGCCGTTCCGCCGCTGCGCAGAGCGTCGTCACTCGCCGGGGCGGGACCGTCTACGGCGGCGCTCTCAAGTGCTACCTCTTCAAATGGGTAATAGTTGCCGCCGCCCAGCCCGTAGGGCCCCACTTGCTCGAGCGCGGCTTCGACGTAGTAATCGCGTAGTGTGTCGCACTGATCGAACTGAACGAGAGAAGAAGCAAACAGGCCAACAGGCCCCGCGCTGGGTCCGCCCGAACCCTGAGTAGTGGTCGAAGGGGTGCCAGCTGCGCATGCCGCTGCCAGCAGGGTGAGTGAAAGAACAAGGCTTAGACGTTTCATTGTTGAGTCTCCGGTTTCCAGTATGCCGATTCGACGCCGGGATAGGAAGAACGGTTCCCCAAGTACCCACATATATGTCCACCAACCCTGGGTTCGGGTACAGATATCCGAGTACTTGGAGCCAAGGGACGGGGCCGAATCTGGTCTTGCTGACGAGTTTCGCGTCTCGTTATATATCTCCCGTATGGTTACCCCTCATGAACACAGCACGCATGCGCTCCGCGCTCTCAGGTCTTATCGCTTCGGGTGTCTCTCTCGGCGTTGCCGAACTCTTCGCCACACAGGTTTCTGGGGGTCGCTCCCCCGTTTTGTCTGTGGGAGCCCAAGTCATCAACTACACACCAGCGGCCCTCAAAGACTGGGCGATCCGAAACTTCGGGACGGCAGACAAGGCCATTCTCATCGGCTCAGTTATCGCCGTAGTCCTCATCATTGGGCTAACCGCCGGACTCCTCGCAAGGAAACACGTCGTTCTTGGTTCCATCCCGTTCATCATCTTCGGCTCGCTTGCATACCTCGCCTCCGAGGCCGATCCCATTGTCCGAATCGAGTCCATGTACGTCGTGCTCCTAGCGTCCGTCATCGCGGGCGTTGCCACCCTCTGGTGGCTGACCAAAAAAGCAAGACCCTCCGAAGGAGAGGCTTTGACCGCAGACCGCCGGTCCTTTCTGATTTCTGCCGGCGGGGCGGCTGCTTTCGCTGGAGCAACCTTCGCCCTTGGAAAGCGAGCCACGAGACGCGTGGTTGCAATCGCTGATCGAAGCCTGGTCGTTCTCCCCCAAGCCGAGGACCTTGCCGGTCCACTCGGACCCTCGATTCCAAACATCACCGGCGTCTCGCGCCTCTACACACCAAATGAAGAGTTCTACCGGATCGATACTGCACTGGGCACTCCAATGGTCGACCTTGAAAGCTGGCGGCTCAAGGTCGGTGGCATGGTTGACCGGCCCTACGAGCTCTCCTACGACGAGATCCTGACCCTGCCGATGGTTGAACGCGACATCACTATTAGTTGTGTGTCAAACGAGGTCGGCGGCAGACTTGTGGGTAACGCACGCTGGCAGGGCGTACCCCTCGCGTATCTTCTTGACAAGGCCGGGGTGCAGATCGACGCTTCTCAGTTTGTGAGCCGGTCGGTAGACGGGTGGAACTGTGGGTTCCCAACCGAAGCAGCAGTAGACGGGCGCGACGCAATCTTGGCCGTTGGCATGAACGGCGAGCCACTCCCTTTTGCACACGGGTTTCCAGCCCGAATCGTAGTGCCCGGTCTGTACGGATACGTCTCGGCCACCAAGTGGATCTCCGAGATTGAGATGACCACCTGGGACGCATTCGACGGATACTGGGTACCCAGGGGATGGGCCAAGGAAGGTCCAATAAAGACCGAGTCTCGGATCGATGCCCCCAGATCTCGCACGCCGGTGCCTACCGGACCGTACAAGGTGGGTGGTGTGGCCTGGGCGCCACACACTGGTATCGCCAAGGTCGAGGTCCGGGTGAACGAAGGCGAATGGGTCGAAGGCTGGCTGTCTGACTCGATTGGGGATGATTCGTGGCGACAGTGGGGAGTCGAAGTGGTGTTCACCACCGGCCCACAAGTCATCGAAGTCCGTGCCACCGACAACAGCGGCTACACCCAAACGCCCGAGCGTGTCAGCCCTCGACCAGACGGAGCCACCGGTTGGCACAGCGTGCTTGTCCACGCCAGCTAAGCCTTCAGTTCTGCCTCAGAAGCTATGCTCAAAGCCATGTACGACTACATCATCGTCGGGGCAGGATCAGCCGGTTGTGTGCTGGCCAATCGACTCAGTCAGGATCCTTCAGTCAAGGTGCTGCTCATCGAAGCGGGCGGCAGCGACAAGCATCCCAACGTCAGCATTCCGGCAGCATTCTCCAAGCAGTTCCGGACGAAGCGAGACTGGAACTACAACACGCAACCCGAACCTCACCTAGGTGGCCGCAGCCTGTATATGCCTCGCGGCAAGATGCTCGGCGGATCATCCTCCATGAACGCCATGATCTACATACGCGGCAACCAAAGCGACTTCGACGAGTGGCGCGATGACTTTGGTTGCGAAGGGTGGGGCTGGGACGACGTACTCCCGTACTTCATCAAAGCGGAGAACAACGAGCGGGGTGCCGACGAGTACCACGGAAGCGGCGGCCCCCTCAACGTGGCCGACCTGCGGACCGTCAATCCGTACTCCCGTCGATTTGTGGCGGCCATGGAGCAGACCGGCATGCCGCGGAACTCAGACTTCAACGGCCCCCGCCAAATCGGCGTCGGAATCGTTCAGGCGACTCAGAAGAACGGAGTGCGGAACTCAACAGCTGTGGCGTATCTCCGGCCTGCTCTGAGCCGATCCAACCTCACTGTCAGACAAGAAACCCTCGTCAGCCGCGTGATAATCGAGAACGGGACAGCCGTTGGCGTCGAGGTTCGGGACCACCAAGGCGTCTCGAGGATCCGCGCTGATCGAGAAGTGATCCTGTCTGGAGGAGCCATCAATTCTCCGCAACTCTTGCTGCTGTCAGGCATCGGACCGGGGGCCCATCTCCGAGAGCACGGGATCGACATGCAGATGGACCTCCCTGGCGTTGGGGCTAACTTTCAGGACCACCCCGTCGTTGGCCTCACCTGGGCGGCCACACAGAAGGGCACCCTGGCTGAAACCGAGTCACCGAAGCAACTCTTCAACTACCTACGCAACAAGCGTGGCATGCTCACATCTACCGTTGGCGAAGCTACGGCCTTCCTGGCCCACGATGGAGGGCGGGTCCCTGACATCCAATACTTCTTTGGCCCCGCCTACTTTGTGCGCCACGGACTCGGGGGCGAGAAGCATCAGGCCTTCACCATTGGCACCCTTCTCACCAAACCCACTAGTCGTGGCTCGGTGAGCCTTCGAAGCCCCGACCCAGCAACTCACCCAGACATAGTCGGTAACTTCTTCGATGGGCCAGAGGATCTCTCCGCGATGATCAAGGGAGTGCGACATGCCATACGGGCGGCCCACTCGCCCGCGTTCGACGGCGCTCGCGGCGAGAGAATGGTTCCCGAGACGCCGCTTGAGACGGATGCAGAGATCGAGCGGTACATTCGAGAAACCGCGGAACTGCTCTATCACCCAGTGGGCACCTGTGCAATGGGAACTGGCCCAGAGTCGGTCGTCGACCCATCGCTTAACGTCCAGGGCCTCAAGAGTCTCCGTGTGGTCGACGCGTCAATTATGCCCGCGGTCACCAGAGGCAACACCAACGCCCCCACCATCATGATCGCCGAAAAAGCCGCAGACCTAATACTGGCCTGAAGGCCAACCTGAACCTAGACATAGACCTAGACCCAACCCCCTGGCACCGAGGGCCTTGGCGCTAATACGCGCTTGCTCCCCTGCTTGCGGGGGAGCTGTCGGCGTAGCCGACTGAGGGGGCGCCCGTCTTCGAATCCCTACCCAACTGGGTTTGGGGGTTGGTCCAAGTCCAGGTCCACGTCCAAGTGGCGGACACGAAGTGGCCGGGCTCGTTAGGCTTATTGGATGCTCTCAGTAGACAAACTTCAGACACTCCACGACTCAGGCGAGATAGACACTGTCATCGTCGGGTTCACTGACCACTACGGCAGGCTCATGGGGAAGCGGTTCGACTCCGGCTTCTTCCTAGACGAAGGCGTCAGTTC
>CAXMPE010000055.1:0-5914 GCA_964195245.1 uncultured Verrucomicrobiales bacterium
CTCCCCTCGAGGTTGGCGGTCGAAGTAGCGCAGAGGCAATCGGTTGAGCTTGTCCTCCACATCCGAACGGAGCTGGAAGATGGTCAGCTGGACTACATCGGCCAGGAGGTACCCCTGTGCGAATGAGAGCACCATGGAGCCTAAGTACAGAACGAGGGCGAACAGCAAGACATTGCGCAGAGCAGTGAAGTCGATGCCCTGGCCGGGGATCACATCGACTGAGCGGAGGAGGTCTGCCAGCTGGCCCTGACCGGCGGCTCGGGCTCCCGCGATCGCTTCGTCGATACCGACGCCGGCCGGAAGTTGTCGCCCAATGATGCCCGAGAACAACACGTCAGTGGCTCGGCCGAGAATCCGCGGGCCAAGAGTTGACAGGGCGACGCTCACGATGCCGGTGACGATCACAATGAAGACTCTCGCTCGCTGCGGTCGGAGTCGGCGGATGAGTCGCTTGATGCTGGGGCCGAAAGAGTCGGCCTTCTGGCCAACTTGGCCGCCGCCCATGGGCCCATGGCCGGGGCCGCGCTGACCCGAGATCCGCTCGGTTGCCTTCATATCGCGGCCGCTCACGATGCCACCTCCGCCTCAAGTTGAGAGGCAACGATCTCTTGGTACGTTGGACACGTTTCCAACAGATCAACGTGGGTCCCAAGGCCGACGATCACGCCGCCTTCCAAGACAACAATCTGGTCGGCGTCGGAGATTGTTGAGATGCGTTGGGCGATGATTAGGACGGTGGCGTCCCTTGTAATGGGTTTGAGCGCCTGTCGGAGGCGGGCGTCGGTAGTGAGGTCGAGAGCTGAGAAGGAGTCATCGAAGAGATAGATCTCGGGCTCCAGTATCAGGGCTCGAGCGATCGCTAAGCGTTGCCGTTGGCCGCCCGACACGTTGGTGCCGCCTTGACTGATGGGGGACTCAAGGCCCTCTGGCATGGCTTCAACGAAGTCCTTGGCCTGGGCCACCTCGAGGGCTGCCCACATCTCCTCCTCAGTCGCATCCGGCTTGCCGTAGCGCAGGTTGGAAGCCACGGTGCCAGTGAAGAGGTAGGCGATCTGGGGCACCAGGCCGATCTTGGACCACAGCACGTTGGGGTCGATCTCGCGCACATCAACCCCATCAACGTGAACTGAACCCGCAGTAGCGTCGTAGAGTCGAGGGATGAGTCCAAAGAGGCTGGTCTTGCCAGCTCCGGTGGAGCCCACGATGGCTGTGGTCTGTCCAGGCCGGGCAACGAAGCTGATGTCGCTCAAGACGGGAGCGGTGGCCCCGGGATATGTGAAGCCTGCGCTTCTGAGCTCAAGCTCGCCAATCTGGGTTAGCTCTGTAACACCGTTGACTGGGGGAGTCACGGACGGCTCGGTGTCCAGCACCTCACCGATTCGGTTGGCGCTCACGGCAGCACGGGGAATCATCACCAGCATGAAGGTGGCCATGAGCACGGACATGAGAATCTGGATCATGTAGGACAAGAAGGCCGTCAACGAACCGATCTGCATGGCTCCAGTGTCGATCCGGGCAGCACCAAACCAAAGGACGGCAACGCTCGACAAGTTCATGACAAACATCACGACAGGGAAGATGGCGGCCATCCATCTAGACACCGTAACGCTGACGTCGGTGAGGTCGGTGTTTGCCTTCCCGAATCGCTCGGTCTCGAGGGGTTCTCTCACGAAGGCTCTCAGCACCCTGATTCCTGTGGCCTGTTCGCGGAGGATTCGGTTGACAGTATCGATGTAATCCTGCATCTTGCGGTACGCGGGGATCATCTGGGAGATGATGAAACCCGCCGCGAGGGCCAGCACGGGAATCGCAACCACGACGAGCCAGGACAGTCCAACGTCCTCTCGCAGAGCCATGATGACCCCCCCAACCATGGTCAAGGGCGCCGCCACCATCATGGTGAGGCCCATGACCACAAGCATTTGTACTTGCTGCACGTCGTTGGTGCTCCTGGTGATGAGCGACGGGGCTCCGAACCGAGCCATCTCACGGCTTGAGAACTCGGCGACCCTATAGAAGATCGAGCTACGGAGGTTCCGTCCGAACGACATTGCGGTCCGAGATCCGAAGTACACGGCACCAACGGTCATCGCGACCTGGAGCAGGGAAACACCCAGCATCCATGCACCGATGCGGAGGATGTAGTCGGTATCGCCGGTGAGCACGCCGTTGTCAATGATGTCAGCGTTGAGACTCGGTAGATAGAGCGATGCGATTGTCCCCACTAGTTGGAGGAGAACCACATAGAGCAACGGGCGTCCAAACGGCCGGAGATACTTTTGGAGCAGTCGTACAAGCATGAGTTCCTAGCTCTCCTCTGTGACGGCGATACCGGTCAGGATCACGCGAATGAGTTGGTCTACTGACACGTCCTCAGGGCCGTGGAGGTGGTGAGCGTTCGCGAAGAGCATGCCCCGTAGCGCTGTCGCAGCCACTTGCGGAGGTACGGCAATGGACTCGCTCGCCCGCTCAAAAAGACGGAGGATGGCGTTGGAGACCTCAGCTACCGAGAGCTGCACGAACGAACGACCCTCGGGGTGAGAACCGTGTGACGAGCGGGGGAGCGAATGGAAGATCTCCATAAGGGCGGTCACCTTGTTGAAACGGTCAGACATGATTCGGGCAGCCTGACGTAGCTGGTCCTCAAGCGGCAGTCCGGGATCGATCTCGTCTAACGCTGCGACAGGCTGGCTTGGATCTAGCGTGACACGCAAGGCCTCTCTGATGATTTCGCCCTTGTCGGCGAACACCTTGAAGATGGTGCCTTCGGCAACAGCGGCTGCGGTTGCCATGTCGGCGCTGGTGGTGGCTGCTCCTCGTTCGATCAGTAGCGGGGTTACGGCTGCGATGATCGCGGCTCGTCGATCGACCCGCGAAAGTGGTCTGGCACGAGTTTGTTGGGGAGACATTCGGATACCTTACACCAAGTGAGTGGGTACTCACTCAACCGTGGGGCGCCGTGTTGTGGGTCATGTGTGGGGAGTTGCGGGTTCAGGGTTAGTCGTCCGCTGTTCGTCTGAGCGTAGAAGGACCCAGACTCCGGTTGCAGCCCAGATCATCCTCATGGGTACGACTATTGCGGACATGACTGCACCGACGAGCGAAGAGACTCCACTCCACGGTAACAAGCCACTGAACGAGGCGGATGACATGAACGCAAACTACTAGACCTGTCCGGTTGAACAGAGCGATCCACGCGATCTCCGCGCAGGGCATGAGACGTTAAGTTGCCACCTTGGCTACTAGGTCGCTCGGGTATATCAGCCATCGTGCCGGGCGCTCTGTTAGTTTTTTCGTATGAGAGGGAGCCTTCGCACACCGGCGCTATTTTTTGTCATCGCAGGTTTGGTCGGCTTAGGTCGGTCCAGCATGGACTTCTTTGAGCCGGCTTATTACAGCCCTTCTAGCCCGCTTGACTACTCAGCGGCTTGGCTTACGTCCATCTTTCTCGCCCTAGTTGCTGTAGGCCTTGCTCTTTGGGCTTACCGATCTCCAATCCGCAGAGGTTCTTGGATCCTGGGCATTGGCGCACTGGGACTCATGACATCGGGCGTTGGGAACGTCCTAGAAGACGTCTACAGCATGAAGATAGGTGGCGAACTGTTTTTTGCGGGCTTCATTGCGTTTCCAGCCGTCTTGATTGCCGGTGTTGCAGCGTTGACAGTCAAGGACCCCTTCCGGTGGTCCGGATTGCTGTTTCTTGCCCTTGCGGCGGGCATCTTCAATCCCGATGCTGGTGGATGGTGGCTAGCTGCAGTCTCACTCATCGCAGCGGCGTACTGGATTAACTCCCAAGCCCCGCGGGGGCTAGGCCCCTCCTCGTACGCTGCCTAGGCTGAGCGTTGCAAGCGGCTGGGTGTATGCAAGGCACTGCCGAGCCAAATGAAGGCCAGGGCGAAGAGCCCTCGAGATATGAGTTGGCCTTCCTCGAAGACCTGGTTGGCGGCGGCGAATAGTGCCGCGGCGATGAACATCCATCCCGCCAAAGGTGGGAACACTCTGGCCCGGATGATGGCGGTTCCGAAGAAGATAGCCCCAAGTCCGAGGCCCAACCCTTGAACGACTACTCCGCGATAGAACTGGGCTGCAGTTGTGTTGTTCACCAACGCTTCGAAGAGGCCGCTTTCAACACCCTCAATCGCCGGCATGAATAGTCCGTGGAAGATGGTGCTGTAGATGGCACCTACCGTCATGCCGAAGACTAGGAGGACGAAGCCCCACAGACCGAGCCTTCCGGTCTCGGTTGCCTGTGCCAAGTAGATCGCGACCAGGCCGAGTAACGCCAAGGGGAGGGCGATGATCCCGGCGATGTGCCACGCTTCGTGAGGCATCCCGCCGAGCCTCGCGGGTGTGAGCCGGTCGTCGACGAAGAGGTGCAACAGGACGTCGATCGCCATCAAGGCTCCGCCGGTAACGGCGGAGACTCCGCCCAGCCGGATCAGGCTACTTGTCATGAGGGACCCTCCCGGCGCTGCAAAGCCATATGCCACCCTGCGGTGGCGCCTCTCCGGCACTTCCCATGTGTTTCTGCATTATTCATTCCCATTCTTCGCGTGCCGAGGTAGGTTGCATCTTCTCGCCGAGTGGCTGGCATATCAGAACCATAGTTCGCTGATTCCGGCGGGTTCGAGGCTCGGGAGATTTGGCTTATGAAAGCCCGCACGGTGGAATCCTTAAGAGCCTGACCACCATTGTTCTCCTTCTGGGTGGGTCCGCACACTCCAGGCGGGTTCGCTCTTCCTGTTTCTTGTTATGGTCATCACCGTCGGATTGGAGGCGGTTGACGTGGGCTTGATGCAGGAGCTTGAGATCAAAATAGCGAAGTCTCGTCTACGTTATCGCGCTGTGGCACCGATTACTTCTTCTCGGCCGGGGGCTTGGGTCTTGTCCAAGCTACTCCACCGGTTGGATGCCGTCTTCTTCAAGCGTTCCAATGGCCTCAAGACCCTGTCAGGCATGCTCGCCGGCCTCTCGACGGTCATGATTTCTACGACTGGAGCCAAGAGTGGACTAACGCGCACGTCGCCGCTTACGGCTGTTCCCATCGCTGACAGTATCGGCTTGGTGGGTACCAACTTTGGGCAGGCGAGAACCCCGGGTTGGGTGTACAACCTTGAGGCGAATCCGGGAGGCACAGCGTCTCGTGGGGACATCTCCGTAGGCTTCACCGCCCGCGCCGCCAATGAGGGCGAAAGAGAAGAGATCCTGAGATCAGCCGCGAGGATCTACTCCGGCTATGACAAGTACCGGGAGCGTTTGACGGCTCGGCGTGTCCGCGTGTTCGTTCTTGAGGCGGTTGAAGGCGGTTCCTAGGCCCCTGCTTGCTGCTGGACACGTATTCGGGCGTCTACGACCGTGATGCCGTGTCCAGGTTCGGCGACCTTAATTGGGTTTAGGTCCATCTCAATCAGCTCGGGGTGATTCTCGACCAAAGCCGAGACTCGGAGGAGCGCTTCTCGTAGAGCGCCGATATCCCCGGTTGGCCCGCCTCGGTAACCGTCAAGTAGCTGTGAGCTCTTCACCTCTGAGATCATCTCTTCTGCATCGAGATCGGTCAGCGGATGGATACGGAAGGCCACGTCGCCGATCAGTTCCACAAAGACGCCTCCCAGCCCGAAGACGATGAGTGGCCCGAAGTTGGGGTCTTGGGTCATTCCGATGAGAACCTCATGTCCTCCAGGAACGAACTCTTGAATAAGGGCACCGGTGGCGTCGTCGGCGACTGACATGACCTCTCTGTACGCGGTGCAAATGGCGTCTTCACCACGGACATCGAGGACAACACCCCCGACGTCGGATTTGTGAACGGCTGAGTCCGCGATGACCTTGAGTACCGCGCCTCCGCTGAAGCTCCCAGCAATGGATACTGCTTCGTCCGCAGAGGTTGCGATGCCGCTCTTTGGGAGGTCCAGTC
>CAXMPE010000056.1:0-4527 GCA_964195245.1 uncultured Verrucomicrobiales bacterium
CTACATCGGTAGTGTCTCTGACGCCTTTGAGCATGACATCAGCGCCGACCTTCTTTGCAGCATCGACGAGCAGACCCGTGAATGAGACGACGTCAGCAGCACCGTCAGCTATTGCAGTGAGGAGAGCCACCCGTTCCGAGACGGAGAACAGTCCCGATTTGTTTGGGTTCTCAACAACGCCAATAACGACACGGTCGAACAACTTTATTGCGCGTCGCAGTACGTCCACGTGCCCATTGGTGGGCGGATCAAAGCTCCCGGGTAGGAATGCCGTTGTCACGCTTCTCCTCCAGACCGGAAGAACCACAGTTGGGCTGCTCCGTATCGACGTTCATCAACAAGCGGCCAAGGAGCTTCGGGAACCTCTTCTCCCTTATGCCGATGCAGTAGTACCAACCCATTGTCGCGCAGAACGGGTGTGATCTTGTGCAAAACAGTCGTTACCTCATCCAAGGTCAAGGGATACGGCGGATCTACGAAGACAATATCGAAGGTCGCAGCAGCCCGATCGAGATATCGCCCCACATCACTGACCACCAGATTGCCGCCCAACCCCACCAGGCCAATGTTTTCTTGAAGGACGTCTGCTGCGGATCGATCCAGTTCGACGAAGGTGACCGACCCTGCGTTCCGGCTGAGGGCTTCAAGCCCCATCCCACCTGCACCGGCGTAGAGATCGAGAACGTCGGCGTCGCCAATATCCCGAACGAGAATGTTGAATATCGCTTCACGGGTGCGGTCGGCCATGGGTCTAGTCGTCAACCCTTCGGGCGAACGCAGCCTTCTTCCTCGAGCTTCTCCGGCGATAATTCTCATGACGGGGATTCTACCGCAGGCCTTCTGCTTCTCAGGACGAACGCTGTCGGAAAGCGGATCGGATAACGACTGAGGGGCAGCCGGTTGGCTGCCCCTCAAGATCGGTCAAGCGTTGGATTAGGAAACGGGAACGCCTGGTCCGAGCAGCGGGCAGATGAATGTTGCGTCACCAGCATCAAGCACGCCATTTCCGTTGACATCAACCCACCAGCGGCCACCGTAAAAGCCAGCATCGCCAGGTCCGGCTTCCGTCGTGAGCACGCCCGCTTCGTCCGTCGGGAAGAGCTGCTGGAACGGCCCATGAGCCGGCAGCGTGGCCTTCACAAAGGACTCGAACACGAGGTCGTTGGAGGAGTCGCCGTCTGTTCCGGTCACGATGATCGTGGGTCCGGGACCTGGACGGCCCTTGCTGTCGCCTGAGTCGCCGTTAGCCACGGCTGGCACTGCCATCGCTATGGTCAAAAGACCCACAATCAGACCTGTAAAGATTGTTCTGCGCATTATTGCTCCTTGTGTTTGGCGCCGCCGCTCTGACGACAACCCCAGATTGAGCGAGCCAGCTCAACACACGCGAAACCGCCGATCAACAAACGGAAAACATCCTCGGCGGCAACGGAACAGCGCGCCGATCAACTCTTAAAGAGCCACTCCACACTTTCACCAAGTATTGCCTGCACCTCTTCGGCAATCTCGGGGTGGTCAACCAACTCTGGGTCTTGGCCAATAACCGCGAATGCGTCTTCCCTTGCAGCTTCGAGCAGGTCGAAGTCGAAGAGTATGTCCGCCAGCCGTAGGTCTCCAATACCTGACTGGCGGGAGCCAAAGATCGTTCCCTGCCCGCGGATTCGGAGATCTTCTCTGGCCAGCTCGAACCCGTCGTTGGTGCGTACCATCGCAGCAATCCTCTGTTCGCTGTCGGGAGTCGTGGGGTCTGACATGAGAATGCAGTAGCTGCGGTGTGCCCCCCGGCCAACTCGCCCTCGGAGCTGATGCAGTTGAGAAAGGCCGAACCTGTCAGCGTTCTCCACCACCATCACGGTTGCGTTCGAGATATCGATCCCCACCTCAATCACCGTTGTGGAGACCAGAACGTCGATCGCTCCCAATCGCATCTGATCCATCACCGCGTGCTTCGTCTCGGAGTTCATCTGCCCGTGGAGCAGCCCGACTCTGAGATCTGGCAGCTCAGCACTCAACCGCTTGTGTTCTGAGATTGCTGAGGCCGCTTCAATCTTGTCGCTGTCGTCTACCAAGGGACACACGACGAATGCTTGGCGGCCCTGGGCCACCTCCGACTTGATCAGATCTAGGGCCGACTCCTCGTCCCCCTGGGCAACATGCGTCGTTTCGACCGGCGAACGGCCCGGCGGCATCTCGTCTAGGACCGAGGCATCGAGGTCCCCATACAGAGTCATCGACAATGTCCTCGGGATGGGAGTCGCAGTCATGATCAGAAGATCCGGATCGGTGTCTCCAGCCTTCTCCTTCAAGGACACACGTTGACCAACGCCAAAGCGATGCTGCTCATCGACGATGGCCAAAGAGAGTCGCTTGAAGTCAACTCCTTCTTGGATGAGAGCGTGAGTGCCTATGACAATGTCCACAGCTCCCGAAGCGATCCACGCGAGTACGTCCTTGCGCTTTGCCTCGCCAAGCCCGCTCACCTCAGATTGTTGAGATGTCAGCAGCGCAATCGCCAGACCGGGCGAATCGCCGAACAGGCTTTCCATTCCTAACTCGGATTCGATCCCCATGGAAGATGACAACAGCCCTGCGGAACCCAGCATTTCACTGATAGCCAAGAAGTGTTGGCCTGCCAGCACTTCGGTTGGTGCCATCACAGCCCCCTGATAGCCCGAGTCGACAGCATCCAACAACGCACAAACCGCGACCACCGTCTTGCCCGAGCCCACCTCGCCCTGAAGAAGCCTATTCATGGGGTACGACTCCCCCATCGAGGCGGCCGTCTCCTCAATCACTCGCCGCTGTGCATCAGTGAGCGGGAACGGCAACCCAGCTAAGAACTTCTCCACCAGGTCCCCTGTTGGCGCGTGAGAGATACCTACCGAGTTCCGCTCGTGGTCAGACCTTCGCTTAGCCAACGCAATCTGAATCCGAAAGAATTCGTCATACACAAGCCGCTTTCTCGCCGGGACGTACTCTTCGAGGACCTCAGGAAAGTGAATTGACCAAAACGACGAGGTCCGATCCAACAGGTCACGCTGATCAAGGAGCGTTGCCGGAAGTGGATCAGAAAGGGGGCTCGACCGACGAAGCGCGTTGTGCATCGCTCGCCTGACGTAACCCGGTCCTACCTCGCCAATGCTGGAGTGAACCGGAACCACCCTCCCAGTTGTGAGACTCTCAGAAGACCCACTGAGCACATCTACAGCGGGTGACTTCATCTGTAACTTCCCTCTGAAACGCTCGACTTTCCCAGAGAGCGCCACCTCTTGGCCCTCGTTGAGTTGACGGGACCGGAAGCCCTGATTGAACCAAATAGCTGTGAGGATTCCCGTCTCGTCCATGATGGTGGCTTCCACAATCACCAAATTGCGACGGGGCCGCTTAGTCCGAACGGATCCAACGGCTCCGATGACCGTCACCTCTTCGCCCACAGCGATGTCTGAAAGCGACACCTGCTTTGATCGATCAACATACCGGCGCGGCGTCTGCAGCAGCAGATGAGCCACAGATGTGATGCCAGCCTTGTGAAGCGCCTTACCGCGCGTGCCCGCCAGGCCCTTCACATTCTCGACACCAACGGTGGTCAGGTAAGAAAGACTTCGTCCGCTTTCATCAGGTGTATCATTCACCACACCATATTGGTCTTGGTTAGCGAACAACTGCGTCATCATCGTATTGCGTTCTTAGCCGCCACTGTTACTCTTTCAACGTTCTACGGAGTATTTCCATGTCCGCACATTGCGATATCTGCGCAAAAAAGCCCTCGTTCGGCAAGCAAGTGAGCTTTTCTCACAAGCGTTCAAGCCGTCGATGGAACCCAAACATTCAAAAAGTACGCGTTCGCCACGGGTCCAACACCCGGCAAATTCGCGTCTGCACTTCTTGCCTCAAGGCGGGGAAGGTCGAGAAGGCCTAGCCATGCAGGGTGTCGTCAAACTGTACGACCCTGTTACGGGTACCGGCGTGGTACTCACCGAAGCCGACCGCCAAGAGGTATACCTCCGTCCCGGCTCTCTTGAGGGATCGGTCTTCCGGATGCTTCGCCAAGGCCAGCGCATCCTCTTTGATACAGTTGAAGAAGAAGGCAACACGTTTGTCGTCGGCGTCCACCTAGGCACCGAACACTCCTAAACCCAACTAGGACGAGAACTAGAACTAGAACAACCAAAAGCGGTTCGGTCTTAGTTCTAGTCCTAGTCTTCGTTCTCCCCTCGGGCACCGACCTTGCAGCTCCGCGTCTTGTGTATGCTCAGGCTCATGGTTAGCGCATATATTCTCGTCCAAACAGAAATTCGCAAGGCTCATCAAGTGACGCTGGCAGCGCGGCTCCTCCCAGAAGTGGAGTTCGCCGATGATGTTACGGGTCCTTACGATGTCATCCTCAAGGTGTCAGCAGGATCGGTCGACGGTCTCGGTAACTCAGTAGTTGGCCAAGTCCAAGCTATTCCCGGGGTAACCCGGACACTGACCTGCCCGATCGTGCACATCGACCCTGACGTTTAGGGCACCGAGCCTTGCCCACTA
>CAXMPE010000057.1:0-7469 GCA_964195245.1 uncultured Verrucomicrobiales bacterium
ATCTTCATGGCAAAGAAGGCTGACTCCGAGAAGCGCTGCGGCGGTGCCTTCCCTGTCTTGTAGTCGAGGATGATCAACTCACCGTCATCATCTTCATCCATGCGGTCGAGGATCCCTCTGAGCGTCATTCCTTCGAGCTCCTCGAGCATGTCTAGCTCACGATCTAACGGCACAACTTTTGTTGGATCCTCGAGTTGGAAGTAGTCCCGCAACAGGCCCATGGCGGCAACGCCCCAATCCCGCTCGTCGTCAACTGTTTCGAACAAGCCGGCGTAGTCCTCCTGGGTACGCATCTCGGTCCAGGCCTTACGGAACAGGTCATACAGCACCTCTGCGGTGCGTTCTTCAGGGTCGAGGTCATACATCCACTCAAGTGCGAGATGCGCTGCGGTACCTCGCGCCTGGTAAACAGTGGTCGGTTCAGGAAGCTTGAGCACAGACTTGAAGTGATAGAGCTTTGGACACCGTTTGTAATCGGACGCGCGGCTGGGTGACAGACGCTCAAGGTGAGTGGGTTCGATGATCTCGACTGGTGTATCCATAACAGCAGCAACTGTACTCCAGCGAGGGGACAAGAAACTAGAGCTAGAGCTTGCCCCTGGTTGGTTCAAGTCCAAGTTCACGTCCAGGTTGCGTTCTGAGGGCATTCTTGCCCTCAGAACGCGGAGATGCCCCAGTTGAGTCTCGGCCGAAGCCGCTACCCCGCTGGGGCTCTCACACGATCCGTGAGGATCTGCTGAGTCTCAGAGCCGCTAAGCCCTTCTCCCAACTCTCGGGGCACTTGGCCAAGCGCCCCAGCCGATACGTTCGGCCTTCTCTTAAGAGGGATTCCCGACGGAACCCTGATCCCTTGTCTCCCCTTCGATTTTCCTTGCGGTCCACGCTCAGGTTCGATTCAGGCCCGAGGTCTGGTCTCCTTTCGGTCGCCGTCTCTCAGGTGCGTCAACACCTTGCGGTGTATCAGCGGTCTCGGTCGTTCTCGGAGAAGCTCTTGCGAGCGACCTCGATCAAACCCGCTCCCCCTGCAAGCAGGAAGAGCCCTAGTCGGAGCAAGCTCCTGCTAGTTCCGAAGACGGTTCGGTTCTGCGTGGCCGAAGCCTGTGCTAAATCCTCGCCGTCACGGTTGGAGTCCCGTTCCCGGTCCTCCGCGGCTCCCAGCGACTCGCGCCCCTGAGAACAACACCAGATTATCTATCTGGACGTCGTTGGCAAATCAGTTTCTTACCTAGTTTTCGCGAGCTGGTCACTGGTGCAGCACCAGGCGAATCGGGAGCGCGAAAGTGACGCCAAAGACGCGAAAACTAGATAGCAATCCACCTTGACGTTGGTCAGCACCAAGCGTAAATTACTTATACACCGAAGGGGAGACCCCGAGGGACACGGAAGCTCAGACCGGGGAAACCCAGAAGAGCCGACGGACCTGACGCCCGCAAGGGCCGACGGAGCGACAAACCGGCTTGCCGGGGAGGAGCAACCAGATGTTTCGCAAGAGGCATCTACGACGGAGGGGCAACCCGAAGTCAGTGGAAACCCCCAGAGGGCGAAGGTTTAGGCCGGAACTTCCTGGGGGTTTTTCGCGTCTGCAGCCAAAGAGGACCGCCAGTCCCGATACCGGGGTCCCATTCTGGTCCTAGTCCCGGTCTTGGTCCTAGTCGGAGACGCGAAGCGGCTACGTCCCTAGTAGTCGATCCCCTTCTTGGCCCTAATACCCTTCTCGAATGCGTGCTTGACGGATCGCATTTCTGTGACTGTGTCAGCGATGTCGATCAGAGACTCTGGAGCATCGCGGCCCGTTATCACAACGTTTACTTTCTTGGGCCGGTTTTCAATGGAAGCAACCACCTCGCCAAGGTCGATCCATGACCAGTTGACCGGGTAGGTCACCTCATCCAGAATCACTAGACGGTATTCACCCGAACCAATGACCTTGGCTGCACGCTCCCAGGCCTTCTGAGCAATGGCAGCGCTCTCGTCAAGGTCCTCTGAGTCCCAGGAGAATCCGTCCCCGATAGCCCACCAATGCACACCAAGCTGCTCGGCCACCTTTTGCTCACCTGTCGCCCACTCCCCCGACTTCAGGAACTGGACTACGGCCACTTTCCAGCCTTGAGCAATGGCTCTCACCATCATCCCTACCGCGGCAGTTGACTTCCCTTTTCCGTCGCCGGTGTTGACGATGACCAAAGATTCAGCGCTTCGTAACACCGGGATTGGGTTGTCTTCTAACGGTTCGCTCATGCTGCCCATACTCTAGATCGGGCGATCCGGGGGGTTGGGCCGAACCGGGATGACAACCACCCCGGTGTCGCTGTGTTCTACCCTCACGTTCGCTTCGTAATGGCTGGCAATATTTTCAGGAGTCAGCACCTTGGTCGCCGATCCCTTGTCAACGACAGAACCTTCCGATAGCAGCAGTAGTCGATCCGCGTACTGGCCCGCAGTGGTGAGATCATGCATAGTTGTAATGACTGTTAGTTGCTGACGGGAGCGAAGCGTATCGATGAGCTGCAGGACATCCTGTTGCACACCCACGTCAAGGCTTGCCGTCGGCTCGTCGAGGACGACAATCCCTGCTCGTTGGGCAAGGGCTCGACCGAGCGCGACCCGCTGAGCCTCTCCCCCAGAGAGGGTGGTGACGTCTCTGTGGGCGAGACCGCCTAGATCCAATACTTCGATGACATCGGCGACAATGCTTGCGTCTCGCACTGATTCACCTGCGAAGTAACCCAGATGAGGCGACCGCCCAAGCGCTATGTACTCTCGCACCGTCATTCCCGGAGGCCGAACAGGCGTTTGTGGAACGTAAGCCAACTCCTGGGCCCGTTGCCTCCGCGTCTTCTCAGAGTTATCCGTCCCAGATATGTGGACTGACCCTTCGTGAGGAATCAAGCCGACTAGGCACCGTAGAAGCGTGGACTTGCCAGCTCCGTTGGGACCAATAATGACTAGCCACTCACCTCTGTCTACCTCGAAGGACACCTCATTCAGCACCCTACGCCCAGAAAAGGACACCGACACCCCTTGTGCGATCAAATGGGTCACGAGGCCACCGCCTTGGATCGATGCAGGATCAGGCCAAAGAACGGTGCTCCAATGAAGGCTGTTATCACGCCAAGGGGCAGCTCAGCGGGCGAAACAATGGTCTTCGCCAACACATCGGTAAGCACGAGGAACGCGCCACCAAAGAGGAGCGACAGAGGCAAGATGACGCGGTAACTAGCTCCCACCGTCAGCCGAACAGCGTGGGGAACAATGATTCCAACGAACCCAATCAGCCCGCTCACGGCTACGACGGCTGCCGTCCCCAAGCTCGCCGCAACGATCACCACCAGACGAGTCCTCGCAACATTGATCCCGAGCGACTCGGCTTCATCGTCGCCGACCGACATCACATCGAGCCTTCTGGCGTACAGCAACATCGTGACAACGCTGACAACAACATAGGGCAGTATCAATCGGACTTCCCGCCAGCTGGCTGTCGTCAAGCCTCCCAGAATCCAAGAGAACACATCTCGCAAGAGCTCACTGTGCTGCATCTGCAGGAAGGTCTGTCCGGCCGTCAGGAACGACGAAACCGCGATCCCTGACAACACAAGCGTGAGGGAGGTGCGCCCGCTTGAGGAATAGCCCATCAAATAAGTCAACGACACCCCTAAAAGCGCTCCAACGAACGCCGCCAGCGGCAATGCTTCCCTCATCTGACCGCCACCGGAAACGATGGCGATGGTGGCACCGAGGCCCGCCCCAGCGGCAACTCCCAGTAGCCACGGACTCGCCAACGGATTACGAAAGACACCTTGATACGAGCCTCCAGACAGAGCGAGCGTCGCTCCCACTAGGAGGCCGAGAACCAGGCGGGGTAGCCGTACGTCGAGCAGAATGCCAGCGTGAATCTCCGAAAGCTCCGAGGCGACGTCGATCCAAGGCAATAGGTTCGCCAGTTCCTTAAGGGCGGCTGTGGTTCCTAGCGAAACAGGGCCAACCATCAATCCCACTAGGCCCGCAAAAACAACTGCCAACAGAGCGGCCAACAGCCACCCTTTCTTCAGCAACGGGGTGCGGACAGTGGGTTCCATCTACGCGTCGACCGTCTTGACCGCTGTGATTGCCTCAGCCACAACTCGGACATAATCCACGATTCTGGGACCCCATCGGGAGGCAATGTCGTCATCCATCTCGATGACTCCCCCGCTGGTGACCGCTTTGATGGCTCCCCAGCCCGGCCGTTCGCTGACTGTCGCGGCGGTTTGACCGCAGCACTTGGTATCGGCGAGGAAGATGAGATCAGGGTCGCTATCAAGGATGTGTTCAAGCGTGAGTTGCGGGTACCCCCATCCGTCCGGATCCTCACTGTCTGCAATGTTCTCCAGCCCGAAGAGCCCGTAGATTTCGCCAATGAACGATGCCGATGTGACCGAGTAGAGCTCAGAACCCAACTCATGGAAGTAGGTGAGCGCAACGTCAGACGCTGCGACATCTTCAACGATGCTTGCAATCGTGGCTTGCATATCGGCAACGACGAGCGCTGCCTCTCCCAAGTGCCCCGTCGCCGCTCCCAGCACCTCAATCTGAGCGTAGGCATGAGCCAACGTTGGAGCTGTCCCCTGCAGGATGACCGGTATACCAAGACCGTTCAACGTCTCGGCCAGACCGTCGGGATCAAAGGAGATCACAACGAGATCGGGATCGAGTCCAGCAATGGCTTCTACGTTGGGAGTGAACGCCGACAGGTCGGTGAAGGGAGCGTTCTCCGGGAAGTTCGAGTAGGAGTCGACCGCTATCACTTGATCTCCGGCTCCCACCGCGAACAGTATCTCTGTAGCCGTGGCCGATAAAGAAACGACACGTTGCGGCCGAAGCTCGATCGAGACATCGCCGTTGTCAGCGGAGACAGTGATTGGGAAACCAGTCGGAACCTCGGAGGTAGAGACGGTTGACGTCGTCGTCACGACGGCCGCCGTGCCGAGCAGCGTCGGTTGAGGCTGAGATACGGCCGACTCGATCGCAACCGTGGGCGGAGCGTTGCACGCAGCGAGAATGACAGACATGGCAATGATTGCCAAGGGAATACGGTTCATGAGGGGATCCTCCTTTTGTGGAGGATGGTCAGGTCCGCCTCGGAGGAGAACCCCTCCTCCGGAGGCTCGCATCACTCGTTCTGTGCAAGGCGACCTGACTTATCCCCGAAGGGCTTCACAGTTGCGGGACAGTGTCGGAGTTTCACCGACTTCGCTTGCCACAAAACGCCCGGCAAGGCCGGGAGCAGTGTCATGCTAGCCGACCAAGAGCGATGGTGGCGAGAGCGAGAAGGCCCCCTCGACTACCGCTTTGGACCGCGGGGCTTGGGGAGTCGGGCTGCCTCCAGAGCCTTGTTAACCCACGCTTCCAATCGATCTTGATCATCTTGGACAGCGCTGGGGATGGTCCAGAACCCCAGGCGGCCGACTTGAGACGACCCTTCTTGGACGAACTCCTGGGCGGTTGCTCCTGAGACTCGCAGAGCAGCTTCGCCTCGGTCATTCACCAAGCAAAACAACTCTTTGCCCGAGTAGATCCCAAACCCCTTGAACATAGGCGTCCATGAAAGTGGGCCGAACCGGTTGAGCCGGCGAATCATGTCGTCGCGGGCGCGCTCGCTATCGCTTGGCGGGTACGCGGCCTCAATTGCGCCTTTGCTCAAGGGCGACTCCTCTGTCCTTGTCGCGAACGACACCGCAGAATCAGCACAAGCCCGCTCCTTGCAATCCCGCGTGCACCGGTTGTAGCAGACCTAGCGTGTCTTTTGCGAAGTAGAAGATGACACCGTCGGCACCTTCATCGTAGGATCGCTTGGTTTGTTCTACGAGATCGTCGACGTCCGACGACACCCAGAGCTGAATCGTCTGTCGGATCTCGCCGTAATCTCTACCCACGGCGTCACAGTGCTCCTCGAGAATTCTGCGCTTCCTCGAGTAATCGTCAAGTTCCAAGCCGTCAAAGTTCCAGTGGGCGGCGTGCTCAGCCACGATTCTCAGAGTCCTTTTCTCGCCGGAACCACCAATTGTGAGGGGCATCGAACCAGCTAGCGGACCAGGCTCGAGACGGGCTTTGTCGAGCTGATAGTGCTCCCCCTTCATAGTCACAATATCTCCCGAAAGGAGTCCATCGAGAACCACGCAGGCCTCTTTGAAGGCGTCGAGCCGCTTCCCAGGCGTCATGAGGTCAATCCCGTGGTCGCCGTGCTCTCGCTCATGCCAGCCTGCTCCAACTCCGAGCTCAAAGCGACCACCTGAAATGTGATCGAGGGTGACCGCCATACGAGCAACAACAGCTGGATGACGCAGCAGGTTCCCCAGTACCAATGTGCCCAGTCGAACCTGCTGCGTCATGGCGGCGAGGGCAGCTAGCGTCGTGAAGGGATCGAACGAGTGTGATGACTCGCCTTTGTCCGGGAACGCGGGGCTGTACAGGTGATCATTTACCCAACCGGTATCGAAGATCCCGAGCGCATCGGCTTCCACCCAGAACTTGGCCAGGTCAGGCCAGGCTATGTGCTGGAGGGTTGTCTTGAAATCCAATGTCTTAGCTCGCTGTTGGCGGACGGGTCTCGTCCCTCCGACAAGACTGGTCGAAGTACCTGCTTCAGCGCTCATCTTGGAACCGTCCGCCGCGACAGCCTTGAGTGCGCGCCCAAGTTTCGTCTCGTCAAAGCGCTTGTTCTCAAAGGGCAGGTCCACAAAGATCCGGGTCGTTGTATCTTCGCGATGTAGTTCAGCGCCGAGTCGAGAGAAGATCTCGATCATGCTTGAGTTCTCCGAAGAGACCACAGCCGAAAAAGTTTCGATGCGTTGGCTGACAGCAGTGTCAGACAGAAGCTGGAGGAGCAGGCTTCCCAGGCCATTCCCGTGGAACGCGTCTACCACGGTGACTGCAGCCTCTGCGACCGGTCCTCCGTCTTGGGTTCGGACGTACCGAGCAAGGCCAGCCGGCGTCCACTCATCGCCCTCCTTGACAGCTGCGACCCAGGCAAAGTGGTTCCAGTAATCCACCTCCGTGAAATAGTCGAGCTCTTGAGGCGTCAACTCCGTCACAACCCGAAGGAATCGGTAATAGGAGTTCTCGCTAGAGAGTTCCTTTAGGCCCGCCTGCAATTCGTCCCGATCCTCAGGAAGAATCGGGCGCACCTTGACTTCTAGCCCCGAGGGCAGCGTCAACTCGGTTTCTCGCGGTCGATCCACCACCCAACGGTAGCCCAACTAGGACCAGAGCCAGACCCAGAACTCCCCCCAACCCTTTGAGCACGCGCTGGGCTCGCCAGCACGTAAGCTCTCGCCTTTTCCTAGGGTTAGCTCTAGTCCTAGTCCTAGTCCTAGTCCTCGTTCTCGTTCTCGTTCTCGTTCTCGTTCTCGTTCTAGTTCGGGCTCGGACTCGAGTCCGCTTCCCTTTTCTGTCACACCCCTCGGATACAGTTTGGGTATGGATAAGAGGAC
>CAXMPE010000058.1:0-3486 GCA_964195245.1 uncultured Verrucomicrobiales bacterium
GTGTTCGAGACAGTCCGGATCGCGAAGGAGCGATTCGGTGAGGGGGTCATTGAGACTTACATCATTTCGATGACCAGAGATGTTGACGATGTGCTCGCAGCAGCAGTTCTCGCCCGAGAAGCAGGACTGATTGACCTCGCATCGGGCGTCGCTCGGCTTGGGTTTGCGCCGCTGCTCGAAACCATCGATGAGCTACAAGTTGCGGGCGCCCTTTTGGATCGCCTGCTCAGTGAGCCGTCCTACCGCGAGATCGTTCGCATCCGGGGTGACGTGCAAGAAGTGATGCTCGGTTACTCGGACTCAAACAAGCATGGCGGTATCACGACATCCCAGTGGGAGATCTACAAAGCCCAACGAGACCTTCGAGATACCGCCCAGAAGCACGGTGTCACATTGCGTCTCTTCCACGGTCGCGGCGGGACAGTTGGACGGGGCGGGGGCCCAACTCACGAAGCCATCCTCGCCCAACCGTGGGCGGTTGTTGACGGACCGATGAAGACGACCGAACAGGGGGAGGTTATCTCTGACAAGTACGGGCTCCCGGGTCTGGCACGCAAGAACCTAGAACTAGCGCTTGCAGCCATCTTGGAGGCATCGCTTCTTCACCGCACCAGCCGCAAGTCTGTTGAGTTGCTGGCGGACTGGGACGCAACGATGGACCTCATCTCAGCCACTGGCTTCACCACCTACCGCGCTCTGATTGATCACGAGAGTCTTGTCCCCTACTTCATCTCTTCAACTCCAGTGGACTTGCTCGGTTCAATGAAGATCGGGTCACGGCCCTCCAAGCGTAAAGGAAGTAACAGCCTCGACGACCTGAGGGCCATCCCCTGGGTGTTCGGGTGGACGCAATCGCGCCAGATCGTTCCCGGATGGTTTGGCGTGGGCTCGGGCCTCAAAGCGGCCCGAGATGCCGGCCTTAGCGAGCAACTGTCGGTGATGTTCGACGAGTGGGCCTTCTTCAGAACCTTCATCTCCAACGTAGAGATGACCCTCGCAAAGACCGACCTGAGTATCGCTCAAAGGTACGTTGACACCCTCGTGGCGCCAGAGCATCGGGCGCCGCTGGAGATCATCCGCTCAGAATACGAGCTCACGGTCTCTGAGCTCATCAAGCTCAACCACGGAACCGAGCTTCTCAGTAGCAATCCAGTCCTGAACCGAACCCTTCGCATCAGGGACCGCTACCTCGACCCCATCAACTATCTCCAAGTCGACTTGCTGGCTCGACACAGAGCTGGCGACGAAGATGCCGAGCGCGCCCTTCTGCTTACCGTCAACGGCATCGCAGCAGGACTGCGTAATACAGGCTAGAAAGTGCCGAACAGCCGATCGCCCATGTCTCCCAGCCCCGGCTGGATGTAGGCGTTCTCATCGAGGCCTCGGTCGAGGGCTGCGGTGATGAGGCGAATGTCTGGATGATCATCAAAGAGCCGTTCCACTCCTTCAGGAGCGGAACACACGCACAGTGCAGTGATGTCCTCGGCGCCTCCCTCCTTCACTTTCTCGATCGCCCACGAGAGTGAGCCGCCCGTGGCCAGCATCGGCTCAAGAATCATGACGTGAGCCCCTCCGAGATCTGGGAGCTTTGTGTAGTAGGAGTGAGGCAGGGCTGTCTCTTCGTCCCTCGCCACGCCGATGTAACCCACCTTGAGGTCCGGCACCTGTCGGACTACCCCTTCCAAGAGGCCCAAACCGGCTCTCACCACCGGCACGGCCACGATCTGACCTGCCACGCGGTGACCCGTGGTCATCTCCATAGGGGTCTCAACTTCAACCTCTTCGACTGGGAAGTGCTTGGCAGCCTCTAGAACGAGAGCAGCGGCCAACCGAGCCGTTGCCTCCCTAAAAGCCTCTACACCCGTGTGTTTGTTGCGGAGAACCGTCATGTAATGACGCGAAAGCGGGTTGGTGAGCACTGTGAGATTGGGGTAGACGGTATCCATGGGCTCTACCGTACTACGCCCCTTCCTCTCACTACTGTTGCGGGCATGACTCCCTACCAAACCGACGTTGCTGCAGTGATTGCAGCGCTCCAACCCGGCGACGTAATGACGTATGGGGAGATCGCCCTCGAGGCTGGACACCCTGGCTCGGCAAGAGCGATCTCTGGTGTTCTGAAGGCAGTCGAAGGCTTGCCCTGGTGGAGGGTTGTCTCTTCCAACGGACGCCTGGTCCCCGGACATGAGGCGGATCACGCCCAGCGACTCAGATCCGAAGGTGTCACCGTTATCGGAAACCGCGTGAGCATGTAGGTTGAATGGGTGAGCACAGCAGCTCACCGGTCGTAGACTCGCCCTATGACAGGCCACAATTACGTCGATGGCAAGTGGGTCGAAGCCTCCGGGCAACCATTCTCAGCAGTCAATCCCGCCACTGGTGCCACAACTTGGCTGGGTAACAGCAGCGACGCTTCTGACGTCGACGCTGCCGTGGCCGCTGCCAGGTCTGCCACCGCGGAGTGGGCCCACACCACCATCGTTGAACGGATCAAGATCGTTGAACGTTTCGGGGAGCTGGTGAAGGCAGCGGGCGAGGAGCTCGGCGCCATCATCACCCAGGAAACAGGCAAGCCCCTTTGGGAATCAAAGACAGAGGCTGGGGCCATGGCGGGCAAGGTGGCGGTGTCGGTGGCCGCTCACATGGAACGGGGCGGAACCACCGTACAGCAACTACCAGACGCCGCATCCATCACGAGGCACCGGCCGCTTGGCGTTCTCGCGGTCTTCGGACCGTACAACTTCCCAGGCCACCTCCCTAACGGGCACATCGTCCCAGCGCTCGTTGCTGGCAACACTGTCGTCTTTAAGCCATCCGAGCTAACCCCGGGCACTGCCGAGTTCACGCTACGCCTCTGGAACGAAGCCGGTTTACCGGCCGGGGTACTCAACCTCGTCCAGGGAGCGGCCGACACCGGACGAGCATTGTCATCTCATACAGATATCGACGGGCTTCTCTTCACAGGTAGCGTTTCCACCGGCCGAATACTCCATGCCCAATTCGCTGGTCACCCAGAAAAGATGCTCGCTTTGGAGCTTGGGGGAAACAACCCTCTTGTCGTGCGAGAAGTCGCCGACGTTGACGCCGCACTTCTCATGACAATTCAGTCCGCGTATCTATCGGCCGGGCAGCGATGCACCTGCGCCCGACGGCTCTTCGTCCCGCACGGTGAGTGGGGCGATAGCTTTGTCGATCGGCTGGTTACAGCTGTTCAGGGAATCAAGGTCGGCGATCCGGCTGGGCTAGACCAACCCTTCATCGGCCCGGTGGTATCGACCCATGCCGCTGAAGCAATGGTCGCGGCTCAGACACGGCTGCTTGAGTTGGGTGGTGTCCCGCTGGTGGAACTGAAGCATCTCGACACCGCAACCGGCTTTGTCTCACCGGGTCTCGTCGATGTCACAGCTGCTCACGATCTTCCCGATGAGGAGTACTTCGGACCCCTTCTCCAGCTGACCCGATACGACTTGTTCGATGAGGCGATCG
>CAXMPE010000059.1:0-5047 GCA_964195245.1 uncultured Verrucomicrobiales bacterium
CTCTGGGGCACCCTTGCCTGAGCCCATTCGGGTCTCAGCTGGCTTTGCAGAAACTGGCTTGTCCGGAAACAGGTTGATCCAGACTTTTCCACCACGCTTCAGTGTTCGAGTAATGGTTACACGGGTTGCTTCAATCTGACGAGCGGTTACCCACGCAGGCTCAACGGCCTGAATGCCGTACTCGCCGAAACTCACCTTGGTGCCACCCTTGGCCGCACCTTGGCGGCGCCCACGATGGACGCGGCGCCACTTGACACGCTTAGGCATCAGCATCGGACTGGCCTCCTTCGGCGGCCGCTTCCGCGTCAGCATCAGCATCAGCATCAGCATCAGCATCAGCATCAGCATCAGGGCTTACTGGCTCTGCGGGAGCAGCGGGCGCCTCTTCAGCAGCCACTTCAACCACCTCTTCTACAACCTCGGTCGTCTCTTCGACTACTGCTTCAGTTGTCTCGTCGGCAACCACTCCGGCCGCCTCTGCTGGAGCTTCAACAACCTCCGTCGCCTCTTCAACTACCTCAGCGGCAGCCTCGACAGGTGCTTCGGTTACTTCTTCAACAGCCTCCGCGGCTGCGACTTCAGCTTCCTTCTTCGCCTCAGCGGCCTCGGCCTTCTTGCGAGTTCCGCCACCAGCCTCGATAACGAGGGGGGCTTTCTTCTCGCCAGCAGCCTGCTCGGCACGTGCCTTGATCGATGGGCGACGATTCATGTTGCCCGAAGCCATATCGGCGTCAGCCTGAATACGACGCTCGCGAGCACCAGCAAGTGAGCCCATGATCTGGCCCTTGTAGATCCACACCTTGACGCCGACGATGCCAGCTCCAGTCTGGGAATGTACCTGGGCATAATCAATGTCGGCACGGAGCGTATGGAGAGGTACTCGACCTTCGAGATACCACTCGCGGCGTCCCATGTCAGCTCCACCGAGCCGGCCCTTGAGCTCGATACGAACTCCTTCAGCACCAGCACGCATGGCCTGCTGCACAGCACGCTTCATGGCACGACGGAACGCAACGCGGTTCGCCAGGGCGTCGCCGACGCCTTTGGCAACAATCATTGCGTCTTTATCGACATCCTTGATCTCGGTAACGTTGAGCTTGACGTTGCGCCCGGTTAGCTTCTCGAGTCCCTCGCGGAGACGTTCAGCTTCGGCGCCACGCCGTCCAATGACGACACCAGGACGGCCAGTGAAAATCTCAACGACGATCTTCTCACGAAGACGCTCAATCTCGATGCGAGAAACCGCACCACGATCAAGTTCACCGTTGAGATAGTCGCGAATCTTCCAGTCCTCGTTGACAAGTTCCTTGTATTCAGTATCTGAGTACCAGCGGGACTTCCAGTCGGTCACAATGCCGAGCCGGAACCCGTATGGGTGTACTTTCTGACCCATAGTTAGCCCTCCTCGCCGTTGGAAACGACAATTGTTATGTGACAGGTGCGCTTGAGAATCTGGGTTGCACGCCCTCGAGCACGCGGCCGCCAACGCTTCAGCGTCGGTCCTTCGTTTGCGAAGGCTTGAGCGATGACAAGATCCTCTGACGGGATGTCAAAGTTTTCTCTAGCGTTGGCAATCGCGGACTCTAAGACCTTTTGAATGGTCCCGGCGGCCTTGCGATCGGTGTGGTCGAGCACAATGATGGCCTCATCAGCTGGCAAGCCTCGAACAATGTCGAGAACTCGTCGAACCTTGAGAGACGACTGGCGGACGTACTTGGCGTGAGCTGGAACGTTCATCCTCGCCTCACACCCTTGTCAGCAATGTGGCCACGGAAGGTACGCGTTGGGGCGAACTCTCCCAGTTTGTGGCCCACCATTGATTCAGAGATATACACAGGCACATGCTTGCGACCATCGTGCACAGCGATCGTGTGACCGACCATTGTTGGGATGACCGTCGAGCGGCGGCTCCACGTGCGAATGACTTTGTGTTCTCCTCGGTCGTTCAAATCTTCGACCTTCTTGAGCAGGTGATCGTCGATGAACGGACCCTTTTTCAGACTTCTCGCCATGGGCTACCTCGTCCCCTTCTTCGATCGGCGGCGCACAATTTCTGAATTGCTTGCCTTCTTCTTCTTACGAGTTCGAGCTTCAGGCTTACCCCAAGGCGTCACAGGGTGACGTCCACCAGAGGTCTTACCTTCACCACCACCATGCGGATGGTCGTGGGGGTTCATCACCACACCACGCGACTGAGGGCGAACGCCCTTCCACCGGTTACGGCCAGCTTTCCCGATCTTGATGAGCTCGTGGTCAGTGTTTCCAACCTGGCCCACTGTTGCCCGGCAATCCAAAGCAACGGTCCGCATCTCACCCGAAGGGAGTCGCAGCAACGCCTTGTTGTTCTCCTTGGACATCAACTGTGCAGAAGACCCGGCCGAACGAGCGAGCTTGGCTCCCCCATCTGGCCGCATCTCGATAGCGTGAACAACTGAACCAGCAGGGATATTGCGCAATGGCAATGCGTTCCCCACCCGAATGTCAGCTGAAGCACCCGACTCAACCATGTCATCAACCTTGAGACCGACAGGCTGCAGAATGTACCGCTTCTCACCGTCAAGATAATGCAACAGCGCGATGCGAGCATTCCGGTTTGGGTCGTACTGAATGGAGGCTACCCGAGCAGGGACCCCGTCTTTGTTGCGACGGAAGTCGATGACTCGATAGGCCTGCTTGTGACCACCACCGCGATGTCGGCTGGTGATGCGTCCATTGTTGTTACGGCCACCTGTTGAGTGCTGGGACTCAAGCAGAGACTTCTCAGGAGTGGTCGAGGTGATCTCGGAAAAGTCCGAAACCGTCTGAAACCGACGTCCTGGTGAAGTTGGCTTACGCTTTCTAATAGCCATGATTAGACCCCAAAGATCTCGATCGACTCGCCAGCGGCGAGCTTGACCAGTGCGTGCTTTACGTCTTTGCGCTTCCCTAGGTGAGCCCCAGTGCGCTTGACTTTGCCCTTGCGGTTGATCGTGTTGACCCGCTCGACCTTGACACCAAACACAGCAGCAACTGCCTGCTTGATCTCGGTCTTGTTGGTTTTGCGATCCACCACAAAGGTGTAGATGTTCTGATTCTCGATCAGCTCATAGGTCTTCTCAGAGACGACGGGAGCGAGAATTATCGAGCGAGGATCTTTCATGCGCCCTCACCTCCTTCGGTGTCCTTGACGAAGTCATCATCAGCCACCGCGTAGGAAGCGCTGAACGCACGTCCCAGCGTGTCTGAGGTGAAGACCACGTCATTGGACCACAACACGTCGTACGTGGTGACCTGTCCAGGAGTGGTGAGTTTCACTTGAGGTAGGTTGCTGAAGGAGCGGATTGCGAGCTCGTCGCTGCGATCCAGCACCATGAGTACCTTGCCCTCTGAACCGATGGCTGAGAGAAGCGCCTTGGCGTTCTTCGTCTTGCCTTCGTCCCAAGAGAATCCGTCAATGATCTTCACAGCGGACTCCGAAGCGCGGGCGCTGAGCGCTGAGCGCAGAGCGAGCTTCTTCATCTTCTTCGGTGTGCGTTGTGAGTAGTCGCGAGGCTTGGGGCCGTGTGCGATACCACCGCCACGCCATTGAGGGGAACGGATGGAACCGTGACGGGCACGACCTGTCCCCTTCTGAGCCCAAGGCTTGCGACCACCACCATGGCGTTCGCCACGAGTCTTGGTGGAAGCGGTGCCTCGACGTGCTCCAGCGAGCTGAGCGGTTACCACTTGGTGCATCACGGGGATGTTTGGCTCAATCCCGAAGATTTCGGCATCAAGTTCTACATCACCCTTTGCGGCTCCTGCGGAGTCGAACAGCGGAGCTTTGAGATCTGCCATTACGCCTTCACCGCCTCTCGGACGAGTACCACGGAGCCCTTAGGCCCCGGGACAGCGCCCTCGATGAGGAGCAAGTTTCGCTCGGTGTCAACTGCGACGATGGAGAGGTTGAGGACGGTTGTCTTCTCGCCTCCCATGCGGCCAGCCATCTTCATGCCCTTGAACACCCGTGCTGGCGTTGCGCAGGCCCCGATGGAGCCGGGAGCACGGTGGACACGGTGGACACCGTGTGATGCACCCAGTCCTTTGAAGTTATGACGCTTCATCACACCTTGGAAACCCTTACCCTTCGACACTCCCGAGACATCGGCCTTTTGGCCCTTCTCGAAGATGTCGGCAATGGTGAGCTCCTGGCCGAGTTCGTACTCGCTTGAGTCGTCAACACGTACCTCTACGAGGTGGCGATGGGGAGCAACTCCCGCCGTGTCATAGTGACCACGGCTAGGGCCGTTGGCCTTGTTTGGCTTCATCTCCTTGTACGCGATCTGGATAGCGGAGTATCCGTCGCGTGCGGGAGTCTTGATCTGAACCACTTTGCAGGGTCCAGCTTTGACAACGGTCACAGGCTTAGCCTGCGATGTCTCGTCATCAAAGACCTGGGTCATGCCCAGCTTGGTTCCTAAGAGTGCTTTCACAGCTTGATCTCCACGTCTACGCCTGCTGGCAGATCCAATCGCATCAATGAGTCAACCGTTTTTGGGGTTGGATCGATGATGTCGATGAGACGACGATGGATCCTGAGCTCGAAGTGCTCGCGGGAGTCCTTATCCACGTGCGGACCACGAATGACGCAGTACCGGTGAACATTCGTCGGCAGGGGAATGGGGCCCTTGATAGTGGCATCCGAGCGCAAGACCGTCTGTGCGATCTTGCGAGCAGACTCATCAACAATGTGATGGTCGTACGCCTTAAGGCGGATGCGGATTTTCTGGGAATCAGCCATGGTTATTTGGTGACCTTGGTGACTCGACCCGCACCAACCGTGCGACCACCCTCACGAATAGCGAAATCGACGCCATCCTCCATAGCAATAGGAGCAATCAGCTCCACAGTCATCTCAGTGTTATCACCAGGCATCACCATCTCAGTGCCAGCCGGCAACGAAACAGCACCAGTCACATCAGTAGTCCGAAAGTAGAACTGCGGACGATACCCAGCAAAAAACGGGTTCTGACGGCCACCCTCATCACGAGTCAAAATGTACACCTGAGCCTCAAACCCAGTATGAGGA
>CAXMPE010000060.1:0-12896 GCA_964195245.1 uncultured Verrucomicrobiales bacterium
ATTGATTGCAGCTTCCGTGGTAATGGCCGTCCTGTCTGGCGCTTGCCTTTCGGCCGTAGAGCAGGTGCATGAGCCTGCGCCGACGATCGCGGCAGAGCCGAAGGTCGACCTAACCGATCGAGGGATTAAGGATGACGATCCGGCCGCGATCTCCGTTCTGGTCGATGGTCCGCCGGATCTGGCGGCGCTCGTTAACGCCACCCTGAATGATCTCGACGACTTTTGGTCGGCCACTTACCCCGCGGTCTACGGCGCGACCTACGAAACCGTTGCTCGGTTTGAGCCATATGACTTCAATGCGGGAGACCGGCCCCAGTGCGGCGACGAGCCGCTTGATGGAGAAACGGCCATTGGGAACGCCTTCTACTGCCCCCTCGACGACACGATTTCTTGGGACAACGAAGGACTCTTTCCCGATCTCTACGAAGAGTTCGGCGACTTTGCGGTGGCGCTGGTACTTGCTCATGAATGGGGCCATGCCATCCAGCAGCGGGGAGAGGTCACCGGCGAAACCATCCTGACGGAGCTTCAGGCCGATTGCTTTGCCGGCGCCTGGGTTGGGTCTCTGGCGGAGCGAGCGTCGTCTCTGTCTCCGTTAAGCGACGATCTCGACACTGCTGCAGCGGGGTTCCTTATCTTTCGAGATCCTGTCGGCATCCCTGCGGGAAGTCTTGGAGCGCACGGCAACGCCTTTGATCGGCTGGGACATTTCGGCGACGGGCTGCGGCAGGGCGTCACGCATTGCGCTGAGCTCGAAGAGGTCGGAGTCAATGTCACAGAGGCAGGGTTCCGTGGCAGCGCCGAGTTCCTTTCCGGTGGGAATCTCCCACCGGAGGAAGTGGTGCCCACGCTCTCGACCACTCTCGACGTGTATTGGACGGGAGTGGGGCAGAGATTCGGCTTTGAGTGGGACGCATTCGACGAAGTGCTCGCTGTCGATAGCGTCCACAAATTGGCCTGTGACGCCATATCGACAACAGCCGGAGCGGCTTGGTGCCAGACAGACGACACTGTGCACCTCGAGATCGATGACGTAATTGCTCCGCTGTACAACCGGTTCGGCGATTTTGGCCCCGGGTTGATACTCGCCCAGGCGTGGGCACTGAAGGGCGTGTCCGAGCTCGGCTTTGCCACAGAGGGAACCGGGGCCGTCCTACGGGCTGATTGCCTCGTTGGCGATTGGGCTCGCCAGATGGTGGACGGCATCCAACTCGACCCCAATGACCAAGCATCGCTCATCAGCCTGAGCCCAGGAGATCTCGACGAAGCGATCCAATCGCTGCTGTTCTTGGGTGGTCAAGACGGTCTCTCTGCGTTCGAGCGCGTAGAAGCGATGCGTGTTGGATTTTTCGAAGGGACCTCAGCCTGCTTGGGCGGCTAAAGATCGCCTATTTCAACTTGCTCTCAGGAACCAGCCGGGCGACTGCTTTGACAAGGGCGTGGTTGCCGTCTCCACCCAATCCCTCATCCTGCAGCGACGAGTACATACCGTGGACCAGCTCGGTACCTTGAAGCGGGACCCCGAGCCGTGTCGCTTCTTCAAGAACGAGCCGAAGGTCCTTTTGCTGTAGGTCAATGGTGAACCCGGGACCCCAATACCCGTCGGCCATCTGAGGGCCCCTGTTCGCCAACATCCACGAACCGGCCGCTCCGCCGCCAACAGCAGCGATGACGTCGTGGAGATCAAGGCCTGCCTGCTCAGCAAGGAGTAGAGCTTCCGATGAAGCGAGCTGATTGACCACGCAGAGAATCTGGTTGACCAACTTGGTCGTCTGTCCCGTACCCGCGAGGCCCATTCGCACTGTTGAGGAACCCATAACGTCTAGGTAGGGGGCAATCGTCTCCACGGCATCCTGGGGGCCACCGACCATGATGGCAAGCGTGCCGTTCTCTGCGCCTTCGTTCCCACCAGACACAGGAGCGTCAATCCAGGTGACTCCGTACTCAGCTGCTTCGGTCGCCAGTTCTCGGGTTGCCGACGGTGAGATAGTGGAATGGTCGACCAAGATGGAACCGGGCCGCATATCGCCAAAGACCGCTCGCCCCACAGCCTCTACGTCAGGGGTATCGCTAAGGCAGATGAAGAGAACATCGACCGCAGCCGCCAACTCGTTGACCGAAAGCGCTACCGGGACCCCCAAGGAGACAAAGGGGGCTGCCTTGGCTGGACTGCGGTTCCAGACCGTCAGATCGACGCCGGCTTTGTACAGATTCAGCGCCATGCCTGTTCCCATGATCCCTAGTCCAGCGAAGCCCACCCGAGCGTTACCTTCTGACATTCTGAGCCTCCCAGCCGAACCAAGTAATCGGCGTCACGATATCACGGTTCCCCGACACACGGAACGGGCGTGACGGCGCTATCGTCGCAGTCGTGACCCAGACCATGACTCAGCTCACAAGTGCCAAGCTCCCCCCGAACCGGGCTCTTGGGGCACGGCGGATCGAGCTGACGTTCCCCAAGAGAGTGAAACGCTAGGCGACATGACCTCCCTGGAACCCGTCCGGAAGCGCTGCAGTTGGTGTGGGACCTCCTTCGAGTACAAGAGGAAACCCGGGCGCCCACCCCTCTACTGCAAACCTTCCCATCGACAACGACAACATGAGGCTCGGAGGCGAGGAGAGCGCGCGGGCGTGCCACCGGGTCAGCTCCTTGTGAATGCCAGCGTCTACGCAGACTTTCGCGATGCTCTTTACCGACTTGAGGCAGCCGCCGAGGACGCGATCTCCGACAGCGCGGACCTGCAAGCATCTCCCGCGATCTTTGAACTGGTGGACCGGCTAGCGAAAGCGGTAGCGTTAACGGTCGCTCAGTTGCCACAGCCTTCAGCCGAGGGGTGACTCGTTGATGCCTCCCACCCAGTTCATGGTGGCCGGCGCTATCGTTCGCCCGACAGCGCGCCGGTGCGCCCCCAGATCGGGCAGGGCTGAGCCGATAAGGTTTCCGGGTGAGCTGACTTTCCTTCAGTCCAGTGAGCCGACGAGGTCCCTAGAAAGGAAGTCGTTATGACTGCTCCAGAGCCGAAGACGCTCCCCAAGAACTCCACTCTCTCTCACGTCAAGAAGCAAGCGAGCGAGTTGAAGGACGCCTTGACGGGCTTTGAGCGGGAGGCCATAGGCCGGGTGGAGACCTTCCACCCCGACCCGCCGAGCGCTCCCTTCTCCCTGAGTGACGCCCAACTAACCATCGCCAAGGAATACGGTTTCAAGGGTTGGAACGACCTTGTTACAGCGGTCGGCGAACAGATGGTGGAACAAAGCGACCTCAACCGTTGGTTTGGCGTACAACTCAACAACGGAGCGTGGACCATGATCTCTGATCCGTCATTCGGCGTAGAAGCATCGCTAGAGGAACGGGAAAATGCGCTCTACTCGGCCTATGCGTCGGCGTATCACTGGCGACAGTCCGGGAACGAAGCAAACTGTGCGAGGGCTGAGCACTTGATCTCACGGATGGCCACAAAGATAGGTCAACCGGCCCTCGCGAGGGCCCATGCACTTCGCTGCCTTGAACTGGTCGAGGGCCACTCTGAGACTATGGCAGATTGGGACGCCCCGTTCGGATATGAGGCACTCGCGCGCGCTCTAGCCGGGCTCGGAGACGACTTCGGCGCCCACGAAGCGCTCCTCACCGCAAGGAGGCTTACTGGCGAGATCTCCGCCGAACAAGACCGCCAGGTACTAGAAGCTGAGTTTGCGACCGAACCTTGGTTTGGACTTACGCCTTGAACCGCCGGTTGACCGCGATCTCGGTCGTTCTGGCTGTCAGCGTGGCTGCCTGCAGCCCAGCCAACACCGGTTCACTCTCAGACCCGCCTGAACAACCTGAGGTCGCGGGTCCCTCTGTCCCTGCGGGTCCCACCGGCTCACAGCTGACGGAGGACCTCAATCGGGTGGCAACCCCAGTGGGAGAGTTCCTCGATGTCGCCAGGGTGAGGGAGATAGGTTTAACTGGTGACATCCGGGCAGCCTGGGTCCTGGTCGATGTGCTGCGCTTCATCCAGGTTGGCCCACAAGCTGTCGCCCTAGTCGAGGCGCTGGGAGTGCTCACACAACAAGAATTGGATCCTTTCTCGCCGACTACCTGGGTGGATGTCACCAACCAACTCCTTGCGTGGGACGTTCCGCCACCAGATGAGCTGCGGTCGATCAAAGCGAAGTTGTACCTGCAGCAGGAGCCGCACTGGGCTCACCTCTTCGACGACGCTGACGCTGACATCGACTGGAGAGAGGTGACTTGGGGCGGGGTGCCACCTGACCTTCGGCCTCTGGATGATCGCAATCCCTGCGCTTGCATTCCAGCGCTCGACCACCCGTCCGTCACCGGCGCCGGGGGAGGGGAGTGGCTTCCCGACAGGAGAGTCGTGTTCGGTGTGGTCGTCAATGGGGAGGCCCGTGCGTATCCACGCCACATTATGGAAGTTCACGAGATGGTCAACGACACACTCGGCGGGCGTGAGATCGCCATTCCCTACTGCACCCTCTGCGGCTCAGCTCAAGCGTTCTTTGTCGACGAGGGGGAGTCTCGCCTAGTAATGCGAACGTCAGGACTGCTGCAGCGGTCCAACAAGATCATGTTCGAGCTCGCGTCCTCCTCCTACTTCGACACGTTCACAGGCACCGCTATTTCAGGGCCCTTGCAGGGACAGAGTTTGACGGAGATCTCCGTCGTAAGTTCAAGCTGGGGGGATTGGAAGGTAGAACACCCAGACACCACCATCGTCGCTGAGGACGGCGGAATAGGACGGGCCTACGAAGACGACCCACTCAACGGCAGGGACTTGAGCGGTCCCATCTTTCCCGTCGGCTACGTCGATCCTCGGCTGGGTGCTCCTGAGCAGGTCCTTGGAGTCTTCCTCGATGACCAGGCCTACGCGTTCGCCGTCGTTGAGACGGTTGCTGTGCTCGAATCCGATGGAAGGGTCGAGATCGATGGGATCTCGGTAGCACTAAGCGGCAACGGGCTCATAGCCTTCGGCCCAAACGGAGCACAGCTGCAAACCCACCAGGCGTTCTGGTTCGCCTGGAGCCAGTTCAACCCGAGATCCCTCCTCTGGACACCCGACGACTCCGAGGCTGATGAGTAGGATACGCAGCACCGACCCGGGAGTCCTCGTAGCCAACCCAGAGTTCGAGCGTTCCAGCCGACAGGGCACGGACAAGGCCACACTTCTTCGGCATTTCGGCGCCGCCGACGACGTTCTGCCAATGTGGATAGCCGAGCCCAATGTTGAGTTGGCCCCCTCGATCACTGCGGCGCTTGTGCAAAGGGCTGGCATTGGGTGGTATGGCTATGAGACTCGTCCCACAGACGTCGTCGAGTCATTCTGGCTGTGGATGTTGACGAGGCACCAGTGGGACGGTGCTGGGCTGACTACCGTCGTCAGCCCGAGCGTCGGCACGTCCATCGGTGTGATGATTGAGCAGATGACAGATGCGGGGCATGGAGTCATTCTGCAGCCGCCTGTCTTCACCGACTTCAAGCCACTGATTGTGGCTTCTGGCAGGAAGGTGGTCCAGAACCCTCTTGTGCTGAAGGATGGTCGATACGAGATGGACTTCGATGATCTCGAAGCCAAGACGGCGGACCCGAACACTCAAATGTTGATCCTGTGCAGTCCGCACAACCCTGTGGGAAGGGTTTGGACGAAAGAAGAGTTGGCGAAGCTCGCCTCCATCTGCGCTGCCAACGAGGTCTTCGTGATGGCAGACGAGCTGCACGCTGATCTGGGACTAGGCGGTCATACCTTCACGCCGTTCGCCAGAGCGGCCGAGGGGATCGGCGTCAAGTGGGCAGCAACTCACGGGCCCATCAAGACCTTCGGGCTCGCCGGGGTTTGCGACACGTTGCTCATTACGCCCAACGAGGATGTCGCTGGGAAATTCAGGGAGAGAAGCTCTCAGCTGCACCTCACTCGAAACAATGTGTTCGCACTCACAGCGTTCGAAACCGCCTATCGAACGGGTGTTCGGTGGCTTGATCAGTTCCGACGCCACCTCGACACGAACCTGGAGCTCTTAGAGGATGGTCTTCCTGACAGTATCAAGCTGATTCGGCCTGAAGGGACGTATCTAGCGTGGCTCGACCTACGCGAACTCAACCTCGAAGTGTCTGAGATGGCCTCTTGGCTTGGATCCGCTGGCGTGGCCCTGAGCCCAGGCCATTGGTTCGGCAGACAAGGCGCCGGATTTGCCAGAATGACGTTCGCTGTCCCAGAGAGCATGATCTCAGAAGCAACCGCCCGATTATCGGCTGCCGTCAGCTCCCTAGGCCGACCTTAACGTCACAGTGACGTAAATGCCCGTGAGCTAGTGCAGGGGACTGACCGCCCGAAAGTAGCCTTCACCCAAGCACCCGCCCCAAAGACCCGTGTGTGTGCATACCAACCCAGGGTTGGGGTACACATACATGCACGCGAACCCAGGGTTCAGGAGCATGTGTATGGGTACTTGTCTGGCCTTGGCTTGACCCGGAGCCTGAATTGACCGTGGGCCCATTCGATTGTGGGGTTAGCCAATTGCAAACCTTGCTCTTGTATTTACGTACATAACGGACATTATGCACCATGCTGAACGTGCGCTTCCGTGTACCGCGTCTCAGGGTCTCGAACTGTAAATGCAGGCCGGTGACGTCCTCTCCCCGCCGGGGAGGCCATTACGCCTCAGCAGTGGAAGCTCGTCCATCGGCCACGCGTACCAGTTGGTGCATGTCGGCCAGAGCCGTCCTGAAGGCGGAGTTCAGCGCTTGCCCACTGTGGCCTGAGTCTTCGAGCACGCGGAGTTCACTGTTTGGCCAACTCTTGTGTAGCTGCCATGCAGTTTCAAGCGGCCCACTCACATCGAGTCGCCCATGGATGAGAATCGCCGGGATCAAAGCAAGGTCAGGCGCTCGGTCTAGGAGCTCACTCGACCCCAAGAATGCCGTGTTGCGCCAGTAATGAGTAACGAGTCGAGCGAACGTGTAGCGGAACTCCGGATCCTCGAACCGCGCATAGGGCTTGTGCCCTGGGTTGAGCGACACGTGGGACTCCTCCCACCGGCACCAAGAACGAGCGGCACGGTCTCTGAGCTCCGGATCAGGCGAAGCCAGCATTTCTCCGTAGGCGTCGACCAGCGACAAGTGACTCCACTCCTCCCCTATCGCATCTCGTAGAAGATCCCATTCCTCAGGGAAGATGCGACCAACCCCCTCGGTTATCCATACGACCTCCCTAGCTGACGTCGTCGTGACCGCGCCCAGAACCAGCCCAGAGACTCTGGAAGGATGCTCGTGAGCGTATGCCTGAGCGAGCGTGGTTCCCCACGAAATTCCGCTCACTATCCAATTGTCTACGCCGACCCGCCGGCGAAGCAGCTCCATGTCAGCGATCAGATGCGCTGTCGTGTTGCTCGAAAGATCCACTCCGTAAGTCGTTGCCGGCGTGCTTCTGCCACTGCCGCGCTGGTCAAAGGTGACCGAGCTAAACAGATGAGGGTCAAACATCTGCCGTTCGCCATCGCTTGTCCCTGATCCTGGGCCACCGTGTAGATAGAGGATGGGCTGAGCGTGAGGATCGCCGTTCGCCTCCCAGTAGATCGAATGCCCATCGCCTACTTCCAACATTCCCTGAGATCTCGATGCCATTGACCCATCGTAATAGCGGATCATGGCGCAGTTCGTCTCACCTCTGGTTGTGCCCGTTCCAACGGCTGAGTACTCTCAATTCCTCACTCTGCTGGGACTTAACGTGGCGCGAGCTTTGGGAATCGATGTTGGAGGCTCTGGAATCAAGGGAGCCATCGTCGACACGGCCTCAGGCGAACTTGTCTCGGAGCGACTCCGGGTGCCCTCCCCTACCGAGTTCACCGTTGAGAACATCGTCCAGACGATCTCGGGACTGGCCCGAGAGTTTGGCGAGATCGCCTCTGTCGGAGTTGGGTTCCCTGCTGTTGTCCGAGAGGGCGTTGTTAGCTCTTCCCCGACAGCTTTCCGCCACAAGGGTTGGCTAGGAGTGGACTTAGCCAAAGAGCTGTCCATCGCGCTCGGCTCAGTCTGCGCGACTATCAACGATGCTGATGCCGTTGCGCTAGCTGAAGCCGAGTTGGGGCCAGCCGCTGGAGTTACAGGAACCGTGCTCGTCTGCACCTTAGGGTCGGGGATTGGGAGTGGCCTTCTCTCCAATGGCCAACTCATCCCCAACATAGAGGTGGGCGGGTTGTTCCTGCCGGGTCACGACTCCAACGTGGAGAGGTGGACATCCAGCCGGGTTCGCAAAGTCGAGGACCTGTCATGGAGGGAGTGGGGCGATCGTCTCAATACCCTTTTTGCTCACCTCGAGAAGGTCTTCGCCCCAGATCTCATCGTCATCGGAGGGGGTGTCTCCAAGAAGCATGCGAAGTTCCTGAGACATATCAAAGTGTCCTGCGCCATCACACCTTCCACCTTCACGAACGACGCGGGAATCATAGGCGCAGCGCTGCTCGGAGCCCGTTCCAGCAAGTGATGGTGGAATACGCCCGGTCGCACAATCCCAACCGCTAGCCTCCTCGCTAGACCCCGAGGAGGACCATGGAGATAGGACTCAAGCGCCGACAAATGCTGATCATGTTCGGCATGCTCTATTTTGTGCAAGGTGTTATCCAGGCCTACCAACTCAACTTCTTCAAGCCTCACATGGCCTCCGAAGGCATCGATCCGGATCGCCTTGGCATCGTTGCCAGCCTGGCGCTTGTCCCCTTCGTCATTAAGTGGATCTTTGGCATCATTTCGGACAAATGGCCGCTCTTCGGCAGGGGCCATCGCGTGCCCTACATGCTCATAGGCCTCATCGGCACCTCAATCGCGTTTGCCGTTGCCTACACCATCGACCCATCAGAGTCTTTTGGGATCCTCGCAGCCGTTGTAGTGACAGCCACTTTCTTCATGGCGTTCTTCGACACCGCAACCGATGCGCTGGCTGTCGACGCCGTTGCGCCTGAGGACTATGGGACGGTGCAGTCATGGATGACTGGCGGACGAGCCGCCGGGTTGATCATCGTCTGGTTCATCTTCGGGCTGCTTGCCGACTCTGTGGGGTATCAGTCGATCTTCCTTGTCATCGCTGCGCTTTTGCTGATCCCGCTCTGGTTTGTCAACAAGGTGCAGGAACCCGCGACAAGGACCGAAACACTCCAGTTCAATCGCACCGCGTTCAAGATCCTGTTGACGTCGCGCTACGTGGTCTTCGGGTTTGTGCTGATCCTGTCGTGGACGTTCTTCCAAGCAATCGACGGGCTTGTCACGTTCTACATGGCAAGTGAGTTGGATGCAGACGGCTCAACCATCGGACTCTACGGAACTTTGAAAGGAGTTGGAATGGTCCTTGGAGCGCTCACCATGCCGATGGTTCTCAGGCGGGTAGGGGTGCGCAACACGATGTTCATCACTGTAGGAGCCGTCGCCGCTGGCGGGCTGATGTTCAGCAACCTGCGAACACTCGACAGCTTCCTCGCCATTGCTGTCGTGTGGGGCATTGCTGTCGGGTTCCAGTGGACGGTGTACGCCTCTGCTGCCATGGGAGTCACCGACCTTAGAGTCGCTGGAGCGATGTTCGCGATCCTTGCGACCATGTCCAACATCGGGCTCGGCGTAGGTGACGGCCTCGCCACTGCATTCACCGACAACTACTCCTTCAGCACGATCTTTCAAACAGTCGGTACCGCCAACCTGGTCTTGGTACCGCTGATCCTCTACGTGGGGTCTCGATTCAGAACCGAATGGAGTCGCGCGGCAGCATGATCGATCTCGTCGGGCTGCTGCAGGAGCTCATCCGGATTGATACCACCAATCCTCCGGGCAATGAGTCCGAAGCAACCAAGGTCTTCGCTGCAGCCCTCGCCGTCGAGGGAGTTGAACCGGAACTCATTTGGAAGGATCCCCTCCGAGCAAACATGATCGTCCGGATCCCCGGAAGAGGTTTGGCTCCCCCGCTGCTCATGCATGGTCATCTGGACGTAGTCCCGACAACGGATCAGCGCTGGGATCACGATCCCTTTGCTGCCCAACTCGTTGACGGCTACATCTGGGGTCGAGGAGCTCTCGACATGAAGTCTGGTCTCGTGATGATGGCTGATGCCCTCATTCGTTCCTACAAGTCCGCCACTCCCCCACCCGGTGATGTGATCCTGCTCGCTCTGGCAGACGAAGAGGCCGGCGGCGAGTTCGGCGCCCAATACATGGTCGAGGAGCATCCGCATCTCTTCGACGGGGTTCGCCATGCCATAGGTGAGTTCGGAGCCTTCCCTCTAGCCGTCGCTGGCAAGACCTTTCGCCCGGTGCAGGTAGCCGAGCGGACGCCGGTGAAGTTCACAGCGACGGTCGAGGGGCCGGCAGGACACGGCTCACTCCCAGTCACTGACGGCACGGCAGCACGACTTGGAAGCTTGCTTAACTCCCTCGATCAACGTCGAGCACCCATCCGCATTACTGAGGCGACCCGACTGATGCTTGACGGATTGATCGCGAACACTTCAGGAGTGTCGCGCCTGGCGTTACGGAGCCTGTTGTATCCCAAGACGGCCGGCCCCGCCCTGCGGCTACTGAGCAAGGAGCTCGGCTCATTTGAATCAGTTCTGAGGAACACCGCCAACGCCACCATCATTCGTGCTGGAGACAAGCTGAACGTCCATCCGGCCAAGGGAGTGATCACACTCGATGGTCGCATGCTCCCAGAGTGCACCCCCGAGGAGATGGCGGCCGAGCTGCAGGTCATTGTCGGCCCTGACGTGCAGCTTGCGTTTGAGACTGAGCAAACGGGTCCACCACCCAGCCTGGACATGACCTTGTTCCCGTTGCTGGCGGAGATTCTCTCAGAGCTATTCCCGGACTCGATCCCGATTCCGTTCCTTCTCCCAGCCGTTACAGACGGACGATGGTTTGGCACCCTTGGAATACAGCACTACGGCTTCATGCCCTTAGATCTCCCGGCTGAGTTCGACTTCAGTGCAGCAGTCCATGCCGGCAACGAACGTGTTCCGGTAGATGCGATGGCCAAGGGAGCGGAGGCGATCTTCCAGCTCATCCAGCGCTACTCGGGCTAGTAGAACTCGACTTCCAGACACTCACCCTCCTAGGCGCTGCAGCGCCTCAGGCCTTGAGAATGCACCGCGGCTGAACCCGTAACTCCTAGTCTTCACAGGATGAACGCCGTAGCCTCCCTCCAGCTATTCCTTGATGCCCTCAGGGCGGCGAAAAAGTCTGTCCACACTCTCGATGCCTACGAGCGCGACATCCGGCTCATCCTCATCCACGTAGGGTCTCGTCTCGACAAGGATCTGCAAGACATAGGGATCTCGGAGCTAACGGTGCCAGTGCTCAGGGCCGCCTTCGGGGAACGCGCCTCGGGCGCTTCACCATCCACCATGTCGAGGACGCATTCGGCCTGGACCAAGTTCTTTCTCTTCTTACGATCTGAGGGGCTTGTGACGACCAACCCGGTCGAAGAGATCGAGCGGGCCAAGGTGGGTGTGTCGGCAGTCAAGTCCATCGCCGTTGAAGACTTGGCTGCGAAGCTCCTCAGCGCTGCTGCTACGTCCAGATCGCCGTCGGCATGGCCCCGACGAGATACGGCCCTCGTGGCAGCCTTCTCCCAGACTGGTATCCGGCTGGCAGAGCTTGTGGGACTTAACCGAGGATCTCTGACTGGACCTGCAGGCAGCCAGCAAATCACAGTTATTGGGAAGGGGCGTAAGGCTCGGACAATCCCCATAACTCGAGGCCTTTCCAGACTCTTAGATCAGTATTTGAAAGAGCGCGATGACCGGTTCCCCAGTCACAGACCCCAGGACCATCGTGAGCCCCTTGTGGTCCACCCGAAGACCGGCGAGCGAGCCACCAGGCGACAGATCCAATACACCATCGAGCGGCTGTACCGCGAGGCAGGAGTTCGCGGTTCGGTCCCAGAGGGAGCTCTTGTCCACGCGCTTCGCCACACGTTTGCGATGGACCTACTCACACACGGAGCCGATATTGTGGAGCTGCAGACCCTTCTTGGTCACAGCTCGCTAAACACCACCCGCCGATACCTCACCGCTCAACCTGATCAGCTGAGGGCGGCCATTGCGACGTCTGCGGCCTCTGTTGCGATCGACAATCTCACCGCTGCTGGTAGTACCGATAAGGACGACGCTTCGGATGCAGAGAGCGCCGGCTAGCCCGGCGTCGAATTCTGTCTAGTCAGGGTCACCCAATACCGGTGGGGAGCCCGTCGATGCTGGTGGAGTTGCGGTCCTCCCAGTAACTCTCAAGTTCGCCCATGCGAACCTTGGCGTTGGCCCACTTCCTGAGCTGTTGTCGCTCTGTACCGCCTTCGAAGATAGGCACACCGAAGCCGCAAGATGTCTGCACAGAAGTGATGTCCATCATGATCAACTGCCTTGCGCCAGGCAGAAGCTCGCTATCGGCGCCACCAAAACTGGGCGCCAACGCTCGTCCCTCTTCGCTGCCCAAGTGCACGGCTCGTCCCGAGCCGTAGAGCCTGAGAATGAGCGGGTCGGGTCCAAAGCTGCAGAACATAATGACAAAGCGGTTGTCGTCCAGCAGGTGGGCAGAGGTCTCACTGGCACTCCCGGTCAAGTCCAGGTAACCGACCGTGCTCGGGCCAAGCACCCTAAACGCATCCATCCCTTTCGGCGATAAGTTGAGCCGGCCGGTAGTCGCTGCGCTGGCAGTGAAGAACACCAGTTGTTGTCCGATGAATTCGGTATGTTCTGGATCCAAACGGTCAAAGAACGCGGCCATTGCTACTCACAGAGCGAGGCAACGGCGGCCTCAAAGCGTTTCAGTCCCTCGGACAACTCGTCGCTGGTTATGTTGAGCGCGGGAGCAAAGCGAACGACGTCTGGTCCAGCTCGCAACACCATGGCTCCGTGAGCGAAGGCGG
>CAXMPE010000061.1:0-13030 GCA_964195245.1 uncultured Verrucomicrobiales bacterium
CTGAAGGGGAGTAGTCGGATGCGGTGTACGAGGTCGATGGGATCTTGGTCATGAGGCACCACGAGATCGGCGCCCGAGAGTAACGATGCAGCGGGCCCGTCCCCAACAGGATGGAAACCCACGACCCGACACCCGCGCCGTTGCCAACTAGCGATGAGCTCCCTCGAAAGCCACGCCGTTTCGGAGCCGACAACGACACAGTCGACCGAGCCCAGCTGTCCAAGGTCCTCAGGCCTGTAAGCGCGGCCTGCAACTCGTAGCTGTCCGCTTTGGCGCGCTGTTTTCACCAGTCGAGGCTCCCAAGCTCGCGCGGAGAGCACCGTGGCAACGGTGGGTCGCATCATTGCGGTTCAACCGACTCGATTGCGTCAATACAGACCAGCGTAGGAGCACCGCCGAGGGCCAAGAGAAGGTGGTCTTTGCCTACTCCCGCAATGCGGCCGGCAGGCCAGCGCCGGCTTGCGGTGGTAACCCGGACTGGCAACTGGCGGTCTTCTAGCTCCAGAAGGACATCACGGAGGCTCCTTTGACGCCGGTGGGCTACCTCGGCGGCGATTTGCTCCGCCTCAAGAGCGGAGGTGAATGCGGAATGCATTCGGACGCTCACTTCTACAAGATCGGGGTGGCGAATGAGATCCACAGCTTCTCCTAAATAGCTTGTAAGTATCGTTATACATCGTTAATCCCGCCTAGGCGATCACACTTAAGAATTGGTTTTCGCGAGTTTCTCCCAATGTCGGCAAAGTTCAGCTCGGCGGAGTCTGATCATCGCGCGACAAGAAGGGCGCTTCTCGGCGCAAGGGGACGGCCCAGAGAGCTACTCTCGATTGACGGCTACATACATTCAGGAGGAACGATGGAGATCTCGCTCTCTGTAAACGGGCAATCAGTAAAGGGTGAGGTTGAACCAAGGACACTGTTGGTCCACTTCATTCGTGAGCAGTTGCGGCTCACCGGAACACACGTTGGGTGTGAGACCTCCTACTGCGGAGCTTGCACTATTCACGTGGATGGCAAGGCAGTCAAGTCATGTGCCATGCTCGCGGTACAAGCCAACGGGTCGAACATCACCACCATCGAGGGAATGGCCGACGGCGACAACCTCCATCCCGTCCAAGAGGGTTTCTGGGAGCGCCACGGTCTCCAATGCGGCTTCTGCACACCCGGAATGATCATGTCATCAGCAGCGCTGATTGCTGAGAATCCCGATCCCTCCGAAGAAGAGATCAGACACGGCATTGAGGGCAACCTTTGTCGTTGCACGGGCTATCACAACATCGTGAAGGCTGTTGAGTACGCAGCCGCGACAAGTCGGGGCGAAACGCCCCCTCCAGCAGAATGGGAGAACTCCTAATGGCCGCCACAACGAGTGCGCTTGGCGGTGTTGTCAAGCGATCAGAGGATCCGGCTCTCGTCCAGGGGCTCGGGTACTACACCGACGATGTAAACCCCCCAGGGACACTTCACGCCGCCTTTGTGAGGAGTCCGTATGCCAAAGCCAAGATCCTATCGATCGATACGTCCGGTGCCATGGCCGTTGACGGGGTCCGAGCCGTATATGTTGGCTCAGACGTCGAATCTCTCGGGCCGCTCCCGGCCCAGGTCGCCGTCCGACCAAGGCCGCTGATGCCCACAGCGTCGGTGGCGTTCGCAGGCGAAGCCGTCGCGATGGTGGTGGCTACTTCAAGAGCGATCGCCGAGGACGGAGCTGAGGCGGTTCGGGTTGACTACGAAGAACAGACCCCAACGGTCCGTCTTAAAGACGCCCGCGATGGTGACACGCTTGTTCACGATGACGCCGAAAACAACATGGTGATCTCGTGGGAGGCCGGGCCGTTTGGTGACGCGGAAGCAATCGCAGCCACGAAAGCCACGATTCAAGCCGCTAAGGATCGCGATGACACGGTGAGTGTCTCGCTCGAGATGGTCAACCAGCGTCTGATCCCAGTCGCTATTGAGCCACGGAGTGTCATTGCCGAATGGCATAAGGGCTATCGGAAGTTTCGGGTGCACACCTCGAGTCAGATTGCTTCTGCTGTGGCCGGTGCCATCGCCAAGGTGTTTGACCTGCCGAACTCGAGCGTGCATGCCACTGCTCCAGAAGTCGGCGGTGGGTTTGGAGTGAAGCTAAACGTCTACCCCGATGAGATATTGGTCTGTTATGCCTCCCAGCAATTGGAGGCTCCAGTGAAATATACCGAGAGCCGTCGGGAAGCTGCAGTGAACTCGATCCAGGGCCGCGGTTGGGTGGCAACCGCCACTATGACGGGAACCAGAGACGGAAAGATTCTGGGCTACGAGCTTGATGGCATTGCCGACATGGGTGCTTACACGCAGAACTTCACCGCAGCCATTCCGTTCCTTGGATTGTTTATCGGTTCAGGTCAGTACACGATGCCGACCCACTGGAAGATCGATTGTGTCCTCACAAACACGATGGTCACCGATGCTTATCGAGGCGCTGGACGCCCAGAGGCGGAGTACTACCTCGAACGAATTGTGGACGCGTTCGCTCGTGAAATAGGGGTGGATCCTGCCGACGTTCGGCGAATGAATTTCTTCGAGAAGTTCCAAGATGTGGTTACGCCTATCGGCTTCCAGATGGATACCGGCGATTACGCGATGAATATGGACGCTCTCTTGGAGAAGGTGGACTATGAGGGTCTGAAGGCAGAGAGAGATGCCATGCAGGCTGAGGGCCGCCTGGTCGGGTTAGGCCTCTCGACTTACGTGGAAGTCTGCGGGTTTGGTCCGTCGGGGTTGGTCGATCTTGGCTTCTCCTGGTCGGAGTACAACCTGCCGTCTGCCTTCAACGGCTCGGGATTGCTCAAGGTAACCCCAGATGGCAAGGCAACCATGGCTATTGGCACCGGTCCTTCAGGACAGGGTCACCAGACGACTTGGGCCCAGATCATCTCAAGCCAAACGGGCATTGTGATGGATGACATCAACATCGAAGTAGGAGACTCAAAGAGCTCACCAGAGGCCATTGGCTCGTTCGGCTCTCGCTCGTTGGCAGTTGACGGATCGGCAGCGTTCGAAGCGTCGGTGAAAGTCGTTGAGAAGGCAGCCAAGATCGCAGGGCATCTGTTGGAGGCCTCAGCAGAGGACATCCGATTCGCCGATGGTGCAGCCCACGTGGCTGGTTCGGCTGATAAGTCGGTCACCTGGGCCGAGATTGCCAAGACGGCGTATCAACCCCATCTGCTTCCTGAAGGTATGGAAGGCGGACTCGAAGCGTTTGCCGTGTTCTCGCCAGGGAATGCCACATGGCCGTTTGGGACCCAGATGGCCATGGTGGAAGTAGACCCAGACACTGGAGACGTGGAATTGCTGAAGTTCTGGACCATGGATGACTGTGGAAACGTCATCAGCCCGATGATTGCAACGGGCCAGGTACACGGAGGTGTCGCACAGGGCATCGGCCAAGCGTTGTTCGAGGAGGCCATTTACGATGACGCCGGCAACCTGCTGACAGCGTCGCTGATGGACTACCTGCTCCCCACAGCTGCCAGCCTGCCATCGTTCGACACGGACCACACTGTGACCGAAACCCATGTGAACCCACTCGGGGCAAAGGGGATCGGCGAGGCTGGAACCATTGGATCCGCACAGACAGTCGTCAATGCTGTTGTGGATGCCGTGGCATCACTGGGAGTGAAACATATTGATATGCCGCTCAGATCTCGAAGAGTCTGGGAAGCGATGAACGAAGCGAAGGGAGCCTGATATGTACCCGAGAGAGTTCGAGTACGTTTCTGCCAGTTCACTAACCGAAGCCTGCCAGATGCTTGCGGACAATCCGGGAGCGAAGGTGATGTCGGGGGGGATGAGCCTCATTCCGATGATGAAGCTTCGGTTACTTTCTCCCGAACTGGTTGTAGACATCGGTGGCATTGATGGTCTGGGAAGTATCTCCGACAACGGAGATCACATCTCGATAGGCGCTCTTGTCACCCATGCAGATGTAGCGGGCAGCTCGGTTGTTGCTGAGCACGCTACCGCGCTGGGTCAGGCAGCATCCATGACTGGCGATGTGCAAGTACGCAACCGAGGCACCTTGTGCGGGGCCGTGGCACACGCCGACCTAGCCGGAGATGCTCCTGTAGCGGTACTGGCGCTCGGTGCGACCATGGTCGCCCAGTCGATCAGGGGTAGTCGAGAGATCGCTGCTGCGGACTTCTTTGTTGATACATTGACATCTGCGCTAGAAGCAGACGAGATCTTGGCTGAAATAAGAGTCCCTAAGCGTGCCGGATCTTCGGCCTATGACAAGCTGGGCCGCCGCGGTGGCCAGACAGACTACGCGGTGGCAGCTGTGGCAGCCTACGTCGAGATGGTCGACGGTTCGGTTGCTGATTGCACTGTTGCCCTCACAGGCGTAGGCACCAAGCCGGCGCTGGCGGCAGGGGTGATGGAGGCTCTACGGGGATCCAGTGGTGACTCAGATGCGATTGCGGCGGCAGCGAGTAGGGCCACCGAAGGAGTGACCCTACTGGAAGATCTCTACGGCTCGGAGGCCTACAAAGGACACCTCGCTGAGGTATTCACCCGGAGGGCTGTATCGGCTGCTGTTGCCGGGTAGGCGTTTAGATGTAGGTGGGGGGCGGTCTAGACGGCCACCCCTCGCTTCTACACACGGGTGGGTCTCTGCCAAAACACCAAACCCGCCACCGCACACAAGGGAACTGGCTAGTCTCCAGAATGATGATTCCTGACAGTATTGACACCCTTTCTGACGCGTTGGAGGACGAGAAGTATCTTGCGGATAGAGCGCTCCAAGTAGCGCTCCATCTTTCTTTACAAATGGGCAAACCCTTGTTCTTGGAGGGTGAACCTGGTGTGGGCAAGACTGAGGTTGCCAAGGTGCTTTCGGCCATCACCGGTGGCGAGCTCATTCGGCTGCAGTGCTACGAGGGTCTTGATGTTTCCCACGCCATGTATGAGTGGGATTACGCTCGACAGATGCTTGCCATTCGCCTGGCTGAGTCATCTGGTGATGCCAGCTCGGTCTCGGATGTAATGAGTCGCGAGTTCCTGGTGGCTCGCCCGTTGTTGAAGGCTATCGAGGCATCCAAGGACGGGGTTAAACCGGTGCTACTGATCGACGAGATCGATCGAGCCGACGAAGAATTCGAAGCGTTCCTGTTGGAGCTACTGAGCGATTTCCAGATCACCATTCCAGAAATTGGAACCATCAGAGCAGAGAACCCGCCAATCGTGATCCTCACCTCCAACCGAACTCGGGAGATCCATGATGCGCTCAAGCGCAGATGCATCTATCACTGGATTGACTATCCGACGTACGACCGAGAGATGTCGATCATCAAGGCGAAAGTAGATGGCATCTCCGATAGTCTTGCCAGCCAACTTGCCAAGGCGATGCAGCATCTGCGGTCTAGGGATCTCTTCAAGCCACCGGGTGTTTCAGAGACGCTCGACTGGGCAACCGCGCTGAAGCTCCTCGGTGCTGATGAGCTCACTCCTGAGTTGTACGCCGACACATTGGGCGTCGTCGTCAAGTATCAGGACGATGTCGAACTGGCTCGCTCTATTGAGGCAGTCGATCTGCTCGAAGGATGACTCAGACTGTCACGCTCGATCGCATTGCGATGCTGGGGAGGCGCCTCAGGGCTGCTGGGCTTGCGGTAACCCCCGACGTGATCGCCGACATGAGTCGTGCTGCCTCCATTGTTGGGTTTTCCGATCCGGCTGAGTTCTACTGGGCAATGCAATCGGTGGTGGTCAATGACCGGGCTCAACTGCCGGTGTTTGACAAGGTATTCTTGGATTTCTTTGGGCTGGTCACGGAGCCTACGCACGACGTAACGGTCAGCCAACAGACGAGCGTCCTCTCCGCCATGTCGATCAACGAAGAAGGCAGTGGTGACGAGACAGAGGAGGAAGTCGATCTTCAGGTGGGGGCTTCGGGGATCGAGCGGTTGAGCCATCGAGACTTTGCTGACCTGAGCCCCGAAGAAATAGCTGAGGTCCGCCGCTTGATCGCCGCGATGGCTTGGCAACCGCCGTTGCGTAACTCCCGCCGGCGCACCAAGGCATCAAGAGGGGACCGGCCCAACCTGCGGAGAACCTTCCGCAAGATCCTCGGCCCAGAAGGGGATCTGATTCCCCTTGAATGGACAGCGTTGAAGCAATACCGCCGACCGTTGATTCTCATCGCAGATGTCTCAGCCTCGATGGAGTCCTATGCGGAGATGTTCCTCGTGTTCGCCCACGCTGCTCGCCAGCGCTTTGACAGGGTTGAGACCTTCGTGTTCTCCACCAAGCTCACCAGGATTACTGACGAAATGCAGCGACGTTCAATCAGTGCAGCTATGGCCGGGGCGACCGCGAGCGTCGATGACTGGAGCGGCGGAACCAAGATCGGAGAGGCCTTCCAGACGTTCAACCGCGAGTGGAGTCGAAGGGTGTGCCGAGGGGGTCCTTACGCCGTCATTCTGTCCGACGGATGGGATTGTGGGAGGGCGGAACTGCTCGAGAGAGAGATGGGAAGGCTGAGTCGATCCATGAGGCGCGTTGTTTGGTTGAATCCACTCTCTGGGCGAGAAGGCTACGCTCCCGAGACACGAGGCATGAAGGCCGTGTTACGTTACGTAGACGACTTTCTGCCCGCCGCCTCTGTACATGATTTGCAAGGGGTGGTTGCGCTCCTCGACGGACTGGAGAAATCAGCATGAAACAGGCACTGGCCATTAGGGACTCATGGAAGGCCCAGGGGAAGGACGTGGCGGTCGCCACGGTGGTACGAGTTTCTGGCTCGGCTCCGAGACCAGAAGGTTCGAAATTCATCGTGTCTTCAGCGGGGGACATGGAAGGCTCCGTCAGTGGGGGCTGTGTCGAGAACGACGTGTTTGTTCATGCCCAAGAAGTGATGGCGTCGGGAGAACCGAAATTGGTCGAGTACGGGATCGCCGATAGTGATGCCTTTGAGGTTGGCCTTGCTTGCGGCGGTGTCATCCACGTGTTCATTGAGCAGTGGTAATGGGCGTCCTTGACGACGTAGCGGCGGTTATCGCTGCTGAAGAGTTTGGAGCGGTAGCCACCGTGATCAAGGGGGACGGCGTGGGTAGCCGCGCGTTGATGCATCCAGACGGATCTATCCGAAGCGGAACGCTGCCTGAGACGATCCTCCTGGACGTGGCGGCGGACGTGGTTGAGTTACTCGCGCATGAGCAATCGAAGGCGGTAGCGTACGACTCACACGACGTCTTCATAGAACCACTGATCCCCCCACCGAATCTGGTCATCTTCGGCGCGGTCCATATCGCGCAGGAGCTAACCAAGCACGCGACAATGCTGGGGTTTCGAGTCACCGTGAGCGATGCGAGACCGGCGTTCCTCACCGAAGAGCGGTTCCCCCAAGCGGTAGCGCTGCTGGGTGGTTGGCCCAACGACATTCTCGACAAGTTGATCCTCGATGCTCGGACCTACATTGTCCTCCTGTCACACGATGTGCGATTTGAGGAGCCTGTCCTGAGGGCTGCCCTCCCTTCAGACGTCAAGTACATAGGCGCGATGGGTAGTCGCCGGACCCATGCCAATCGGGTTGAAAAGCTGCTCAGCGAAGGGTTCACTCAAGAGCAGGTTGATCGAATCCACGGCCCCGTCGGCCTTGACCTCGGAGCGGAGGGGCCGGGGGAAACAGCCATTTCGATTATTGCTGAGATGATCCACAGTCGATACGGCTCCGGTACCGGTGTCTCGTTGCGGGGCAGATCGGGCAGAATTCATCGGCAACGTACCCAGGACGAAGGCGACATCTAGATGAACTTTGCAACTCTGATCCTGGCTGGAGGCGCCTCGTCGCGTTTTGGGTCTCCCAAGCAGTTGGCCCCGTTTCAGGGCACAACGTTGTTGGGCCACGTCATCAGCCAGACAGCGAGCTGGCCGTCGTCTGAGACGTGGGTGGTACTCGGTGCAAACGCGGAAGAGATTCTTGATGGTGTCGAGTTTGGGGATGCCAAGGTGCTTATCAACGAGGACTACGAAGAGGGAATCGCCTCTTCTCTCAGAGCGGGATTGGATGCCCTGCTCACGTCGTCCAAGGTGGATGCCGCGTTCATCGTGATGGGAGACCAGCCATCCATTCCCGAGGCGGTTCCAGAAGCCCTTGCCGACGCAATGGAGTTTGGTGATCACTGGGTGGTCGTGCCGCAATACCGCTTTGAGCGCTCCAACCCAGTCCTGGTGAGCCGGCAATTGTGGGAGCGTTTCATGAGCCTGTCGGGTGATGAAGGTGCGATGAGGTTGCTCCACAGCCATCCCGAATGGGTGCACCAGATCCGATTTGAGGAGCTCCCCCCGAAAGATATCGACACCCAATAAGATTACGAACAGCATCTTCCAAGGAGCAAAGGATGAACATCCAACAAGAGTTCACAGTCGCCCGCCCGCTCGAGCAGGTATGGAACTTCTTTCAGAACGTTCCAGAGGTGGCCAGGTGCCTGCCAGGTGCAGAATTGACAGAGGAACTTGGTGACGGTCAGTTCAAAGGGAAGCTTGACGCCAAGGTGGGACCAATGTCAGTGTCTTTCGATGGCAAAGCGACCGTAAGCGCAGATGCTGCGACTCGTACCGGTGTGATTGAGGGTTCGGGTGCCGATCGACGCGGTGGTAGCAGGGGCAAAGTGAAGGTTGAATACGTCTTGATCGGGGTCGAGGGGGGAACCAAAGTCAGCATGGATGCGGAGATCGCCATTTCTGGCCCAGCTGCACAATTCGGGAGAGTCGGATTGATAAAGGAGATGTCTTCTCGTCTCATTGTCGATTTCACTCACTGCCTGGAGGGCAAACTTGCTGCAGCAACCGTTGAGGAGTCAGAGGCGATCACCGCTGCAGAAGTCTCGGGGGTGAGCCTCTTCTTTGGGTCCTTGTGGGCCGCCATTGTTAACGGACTGAAGAAGCTCTTAGGTGGCAAAAACTAAGTAGCGGTGGCGGAGCATTTAGCTTTGCCCATCGCTATATTTCGAAGTGTCCCGAAGGGGACTTCTGTAGGAGACCAACATGCCATCGATCGACGCCATTGAAGGGGTAGGAGTTCGCAACCTTGCCAAGCTTCGGCGTGCGAAGTGCCGGACCACTGAAGCTCTGCTGAAGAAGGGCGCTACTCGCAGGGACAGGACGGCGTTGGCCGCTGAGACCGGCCTCTCAACGAGCGATCTTCTGGAATGGGTCAATCGTGCAGATTTGATGCGAATCAAGGGCATTGGGACCGAGTACTCCGACCTCTTGGAGGAAGCTGGGGTGGACACGATCAAGGCTCTCAGACGCCGAAATCCCGGCAATCTCACGAAGGCGATGGAAAACATCAACGCTAAGAAGCGCTCAGTACGGCGTCTCCCTACTCAGGCGATGGTGGCGGCTTGGGTTGATGCCGCCGCGAAACTCGAACCGGTCGTGTCTTACTAGCGCTTCGGCCGTTAGTTGCTCTGCGGCGACGAATGGGTGCCGATTCGAGAACTATTTCCATCTGGATATTTGCATCGTCGCCATTGCATCGGGTCGTTGGGATAGATGACAGCCATCGCTGGGATGGCAACGCCAGGAGAGTCCCTGAGGCCGCGCGTCAAGGCCAAGCCGATGCCAACGAGGAGAAGATGTCTAGGTCCCGGTCTGGGGCGGAAAAAGCGACTGTTTGAGCGGCTCATAATTTTGGCTCAGGTCGAGGCCGAATCCCGCCGAAAACAGTTGGGACAGAGGCACCCAGCTTGAAGGCGAGCAGTGACTGACCTACGTGAATTCTACTTGGCGAGCATCGGGCCACAGATTGTGGCCCTAGAAGTCGCCGTTGAGCGTCTCGAGAACGGCGCTGCCGAGGCAGCCGACTCGATTGGCCGCGTTGCCCATCAATTGAAGGGATCGGGCGCTAGCTACGGCTTCGCCGAGGTCACGGAACGAGCGGTCGAAGTTCTGGGGTCATCGGGTCCGGACCTCTCAGTGGCCACGCGGTCGCTGATTGAACTTCTGGAAGAACTCTCTGTGGACGCAGTTGCTGGTCTCCAAACGGTTGTGATCGTTGACGATGACCCCGTCATGCAAATGCTCGTTGGGAAGTCGATCGAAGCGCCTGGGAGAGAGATCCTTCTTGCCTCCACTCTGGCCGAGGGTCGCCAGCAGCTCACATCCCAAGTCGACATGCTGATACTTGACCTCTTCTTGCCCGATGGTGATGGCCGCAAACTTCTTGCCGAACTTAGGCAGGACCCTGCCACGGCGGAGACGCTGGTCATAGTTCTATCGGCGGCAGATAGCGACGTAGCGAGAGCTGAATGTCTTGCTCTGGGGGCCGAGGCGGTCCTTGGTAAGCCGTTCGAGCCCGACGCACTCAATACACTCGTGGACTCACTTCTGAGAGCTGATTCAGGAAGACGGCGTAGATCGACCGCTGCATTCCCGGGAGCTGACGAGTCAGCGGAATCGCTATCCCCACGAGGTCCCCAATCGATTCTCCTGGCCGAGGATGACAAGCTTGTGGCGGCTTTGATTGTTGACCGACTGAGCAGAGACGGATTCACGATCGTGCACCGTTCTGATGGTGAGGCAGCTCTAGCCGAGGCGAAGCAAAACACTCCAGACTTGGTCGTTCTAGATGTCAAGATGCCGAAGATGGACGGGTTCGAGGTGTTGGGTCACTTGCGCGAGTCGCAGGCCCTTTCTGAGGTTCCCGTGATCTTCTTGTCCGCAATGGGTGGTGAACAGGATGTCGTCCGGGGCTTTGATCTCGGAGCTAACGACTATGTTCTCAAGCCGTTCTCGCCTTCTGAACTCGCCGCAAGGGTCGAACGATTGGTGCACGCGTCATGAAAGTACTCTTCGTGGATGACGATGCGTTGATGCGCAGGCTGGGCGAGATTGCTCTTAGTGAGTTCGGCGCGATGACGGTCGAGACGGCATCGGACGGCCCTGAGGCGCTCGGTATGATCGAAGGATTCGCACCCGATGTGATACTCCTGGACTTCTTCATGCCAGGAATGAACGGAGATGAGGTTCTTAAGGTCCTTCGGTCGTCTCTCGCGACCCGGTCTATCCCCGTTGTCTTCTTGACTGCACTCGATAACGAGGAGGAGCTTGCTGCTCTCGTCGCTGCGGGCGCTGTTGGCTGGATCATGAAGCCTTTCGACCCAAGTGCTTTGTCTGAAGAGCTTGAGGCGATTCTCGGCCATGTCCTAGACGACGAGCTGTCTTTGCCATGAGCCCGCTGCTCGGACTGGTTCTGGGCCTGTTCATGCTGAATGTTGCCTCCGCTTTCGTTGTTATCTTCCTACGCGGTCGGAGCAACGGCAGGGCGAGGCGCTTTGGGCGAATTGAGTCTTACTGGGAACCTGTGATCGTCAAGGTGATTGGAGGCAGTGACGGAGTCGTTCCGCCGGTGCCAGCGAATGAGGCTCGCCATGTCCTTGAGATAGCCGGGCGGTTCGCTCGACGACTTCGAGGGCCGGACCGAGATAGAGTCCAGATGTTCTGTGCTCCGTACGTTGGCCTATTGCGCCAAGGGCTGTCGTCGCGTTCCGCAGAGAAACGCGCTGCGGCCGTTGAATTGCTTAGCGTCTTGGCTCTGGAGACCCATGCCGACGATATTGTCGCTGCTCTCGGCGACCGCTCACCAAGAGTTTCTCTCGTTGCCGCCAAAGCGCTGTCAAGCCCAGACTGCCCCGAATATACGTCCACGGTGCTTGATCACCTCCATCGCTACTCAAGCTGGAGTTCTTCTCTGATGTCCCGAATGCTCGCACAAGTTGGTGCGGGTGCGCTGGACGACCTCCGCAACTATTTGGGAGATATCCGGAGGCCGACTTCAGCTAGGGCTGTCGTTGCGGGTGCCTTGGAGTTCCTGTCAGACCCGGTCTCGGCACCGATTGCCGCCGAGGCTCTGGGCTCGGCTGATCCCGACCTAGTAGTTGCCTGCCTACGCCTCCTAAACGAGGTTGGCGGTCCCGCTCAGCAAGACGCCGTACGTGCCCTCACCAACCACCCGGCCTTCTTTGTGCGGTCGACATCGACAACTGTGCTCGGTCGTATCGGTGACGAAGCCGATGTCGCATCCATCACAGCAATGGTGCATGACAAGTCGCCGTGGGTCGCCATCCGCTCAGCAGGCGCCCTCCTCGCCTTGGGACACAATGAGATCCTCGAAGACCTAGCAGCGGGTAGGGGTCTTGCCGCCGACTCCGCTAGAGAAACCCTGGCGGGGGCGCTGGCCCGATGACCGCGCTTTCAGTCTTCAACGGGTTCATCCTCGTCTACTTCGCGGTTCTCAACACGTTCTATCTCGTGTTGAGCGTTGCTGCGTTCAGAAGGTTGCACGCCTATGTTCGGCGTTTGAAATCTCTCCACATCGACGATCTTGTTTCATCGAGCGGGGGGCTACCGATGTCTCTTCTGGTTCCGGCATACAACGAGGCTGAGACAATCGTTGATGCAATCCGTTCGCTCCTGAACCTGCGCTACGGCGACTACGAGGTCATCGTTGTCAATGACGGGTCGCGCGATGCGACCTTGACACGTCTGGTGGCTGCTTTCGATCTTCAACGGACCGAGCGGGTCGCGACGGGAAGTGTCGATACCGAGAAGGTTGGGAAGACCTACAAGAGCAACAGACACCCGAACCTGATCGTGATAGACAAGGCGAACGGAGGAAAGGCCGATGCCCTCAACGTGGGTCTCAATCACTCGCGCGGCGTCATCGTTGCGGCAATGGATGCTGACACACTGCTGGAGCCTGACGCTCTCGCAAGGGTCGTCCGCCCGTTTCTCGAGGACTCGTCGACAGTTGCTGTAGGCGGGATTATCCGCGTTGTGAACGGATGCCGGGTCGATGCGGGCTCAGTTGAAGACATTCGCCTTTCTTCCAAGATGCTCCCTCGGTTTCAAGTATTGGAGTATCTCAGGGCCTTTCTTGCTTCGCGGGTCGGGTGGGATTCCTTTGGAGCGACCCTCATCATCTCAGGTGCATTCGGCGCTTTCCTACGATCGGCGGTTGATGCGGTCGGTGGCTTTGATACGGACTCGG
>CAXMPE010000062.1:0-4457 GCA_964195245.1 uncultured Verrucomicrobiales bacterium
ATCGTTCCCGTCGCTTCTCCCCAGAGACTCGTGGCCAGCAACGTCGCAACCGCCGCAGCCAAAATGTTGACGAAGTTGTTGGCAAGCAAGATGGCACCAATGGTGGCCTCGCGTTCAGCTACGAGAAGGCGGAGCCGCCTCCCTCGCGCTCCTGAGGCTGCGATCTGATCAAGGCGCTCGCGCGGAATAGCGACCACAGCGGTCTCGGAGCCCGACAGGAAGCCCGACAATAAGAGACACACCGTCAAGATGGAGACGAGCAAGATCTGTTGGCCTGGCATGGCGGCTTAGCCTACAGCTAGGACCGCGTCTCTCACCGAACGCAGTTCCTGAGCAGTAAACGGCTTCCTAATCCACCTGTCAGCGCCAGCCCTCTTGGCCAGAAAAGAGTCAGCGTCTCGGTCCACCATCAAGACGATCGGTGCCGAAGGGATCTTGTCCATGCTCATCTCGGCTTTCAGGCTCCTGATGAGAGCCATCCCTCCCATGGATCCAACTTGCAAGTCGATCAGGTACAGCTGAGGCGAAATAGCGGCAGCGTGAGCGGTGACTGCGTGGGGATCCGCTTCCACAACAATGGTGGCCCGTTCATCGGACAGGCCAGCCTCTACGTCATTCGTCACCCATTGATCATCTGCAACTACAAGCACAGTCTTCATCTGCAATATCGTAGCTGGTACCGCTACGCATCCAAGCTGACCAACAGAGGAGCAACTCTGCGCTGCGCCTATCATTCGGGCTGTGAAAACCCGCTTCCTCCTACCCGTGTTTGTCCTTCTGGTGCTCGCCGCCGGACTCCCCGCCTTCGCTCAAGATGCCGAGGGTCGTATCGACGTTGTTCGGTTGGAAGGCGCCATTGACGAGGTCAAACTCGACTACCTAATCGATGCCATCAATAGCACTGCAGCAGAAGGCGCTCAGGCGGTCATTCTGGAAATCGATTCGCCAGGATCTGTGACTCCTGAGATCACCTCGCTGTTGGATCTGCTCGAGAATCCACCTCTTCCGGTCGTTGCGTGGGTCGGCGACGCACCAGCCGAAGCACTTGGGGCCTCGGCCAGAATTCTCGAGATCGTCCAGGTAGTCACGGTGGCTCCGGGAGCCGTGGTGGGACATAGCGATATCTTGGTCATCGGAGGAGTTTCCGACGGCTCCACTGGCACGTTCTCAGGCGAGACAGCGGTTGCCAACGGTGACACCCCTGGTGTCGACAGGGCCGAAGCCGCGCTAGGCCAAATCGTTGTGTGGCTCCATGGTCAAGAGATAAACGGCCATACCCTCGACACCGCAGAACAAGTCATCGAGGACGGGACCGCGAGCGCTACACCTACTGCTGTGGTTCGGTTTGTAGAACCATCCGCCCTTCGCAACATGTTGGCCCATGCTCTCAAACCAGGCACGCTCTTCTTCCTCTTATCCATCGCCCTCACAGTGATGGTTTTTGAGTTCTACGCCATCGGGCCCGGCGTAGGAGCGGCAACAGCCCTCCTCCCACTCCTCGTAGCCTCCTACGGACTAGCCACCCTGCCGCTCAATTACTGGGCGCTTGCCTTGCTGGTCCTTGGGATCTTCCTCATGGCAGCGGAGTACCAACGCTCTAAGTTCGGACCGCTCAGCACAATCGGGGCAGTGATGCTGTTCATAGGCGGATTGAAGCTCGTGGACGGGGCACCAACCCTGACAGCCCACTGGGGAAGCGTTCTCACTACCACTTTGTTAGTCGCAATCTTCTTCGCTGTAGCCATGCCTGTCGTCGCTCGCACCCGATTCTCGACCGGAACCTACGGGCGTGAGCACCTGATCGACCGTGAAGGCGTGGCCACCGAAGCGTTCTCAAACGGAGCAGGGGTGGTTTCTGTCGACGGTGCGCTCTGGAAGGCGACCTCACACCGAGAACTCACAATCGAAGTGGGCTCGCACATCACCGTGACTGGCGTCCAAGGCTCCTGGCTGGACGTAACCGAAATCCAACAGGGCAACTAGACCTCGAATCTGAGGCCCAACCAACACTTGGCTGTAGTTATGGTTGTTGTTGTTGTTGTCGGGCTCGGGCTTAGAACTGGACCGCTACCCAGAAGATCGCCAGGCTCAGAATGAGTATCAAGCCCTGAATGAGGCCTCGGGTCCTAGGTGTCGTCGTGGCAGCAGTCATCTGATGGAACAGCGCCAGCCCGGCAACCAGCCCCACAAGCAATAGCTTTATGAAGAGCAGACGGCCGTAGGTACCCCTCGGACTTGTAAAACCGTCAGGCAATCTCATGACCTGTGCGACACCGGTGATCACCAACACACCCATGGCCGCCCAAGACAGCTTTCCAAACGCCCGACCCACCGCCTGCAACTGGGTTCGGTCCGCGCCCGCCTTGCGAAGAGCGACAACTGCCGCCGATAGCGTGATGAGACCTCCGGTCCAAACAGCAGCAGAAACAAGGTGAAGCCAGCGAATCATGGGAAAATAATAGTGGGACCGTGATAGAACCCGCTCAAGAATCGGCCGCCATGTCACGATGAACTATGTATGAGTTCTCCCACGTACGGCGGTCATCGACACCTTGGCACGGTCAAACCGTCGCGGAGGTTCCAGAAGGGCAGAACATGCGAGGAGTCGGCATGCACCGCGCTGCTGTCTCAATACAACAAGCAGAACAAGTGTGCTCTACACGCGCCAACGCACTACCCAAGAGTTCGCGGAAAAGCCCCTCCCAAGTAGGCTCGGCGCTTGCGCCCCCGAATCCCACCGGCCGCGAGGGGCGTCGGTACTCTGACCGACCATGGCAGGAACAGCAACAACCGCTTTCGGCGCCGGTCGCCGCGAGAACCACGACGCGTCTGAGTTCTATTCTCGGTTTCAGCCTCCCACGCTGTCTTCTGACACCGAACTGAGGAGACCAGCGGCCTTAGATCAGATCTTCGTCCGCGATGCAGCTCTCATGACCATGGATCAGGTCGCCGACAAATCAGTCGCTCTAGTGGTCACTTCACCTCCGTACTTTGTCGGGAAGGACTACGAAGCCGACATTTCACAAGGTCATGTGCCTGCCTCGTACGTCGAGTACCTCGAGGGACTTAGGGACGTCTTCGAGGTATGTGCTCGCAAACTCGAACCGGGCGGTCGCATGGCTATCAACGTCGCCAATCTGGGACGCAAGCCATATCGCTCCCTAGCCGCGGACATCATCACCATCCTTCAAGATGATCTCGGGCTGCTATTGCGAGGTGAGATCATCTGGCAGAAAGCAAAAGGGGCTACCGGCTCTTGCGCGTGGGGCTCATTCCAACGAGCTTCCAACCCAGTGCTACGGGATCTGACCGAACGAGTAATCGTGGCGTCCAAGGGCGATTTCAAAAGAGCCCTAACACCCAAACAGCGCCTCATGAAGGGGTTCCCGTCGGAGTCATCCATCTCCGTTGATGACTTCCTCGAGAGCACCACCGACCTCTGGGAGATTCCGGCGGAGTCAGCTCGCCGCGTCAATCATCCTGCTCCGTTCCCTCCTGAACTTCCAGAGCGGTTGATCAAGCTCTACACCTACAAAGGCGATCTGATTCTCGATCCCTACATGGGTTCAGGAACCACCGGAATCGCAGCGATCCGAACCCAACGCCATTACGTCGGATTCGACACGGACGCTAAGTACGCCAAGGCAGCTCAAAAACGAATCAAAGAAGAACGCCATCGAATGGCAGACCGAGATCAGCTGACCCTGCCCGGAGTGTCAGTCCCCGCAGTGCCTCGTGCCGTCTCCGACGATGAAAGTCCCTTTGACGCTGCCATGCGCTCAGGCTTGAGGATTGCCGCCGTTGCCATGGCAGTGCTGGAAGAAGCTGGCTTCAAGGTGACAAAAGAGAAAGCAAAGCTTCCTCCGGGGGTTTCGGTCAGCCTGCTTGCCGAGGATCGCAGTGGAAAAACCTGGGCTTTCGACATCTCAGGCGGCTTCACCGTCGTCCCAAATGGGCTCAGTAAGTCCGACACCCTGTTCAGGTCTATCGGGAAGGCAGCCGTCATCGCAGCAGAGTTCGCCAACCCACCCTTAGTCCTTCTCACCAGCGACCTGCCCACCTCCAAAGCAGGCAAGAACGCAATCGAGTCCATCAAGGGAACCACCATCGTGGAAGCCCTAGACCTCCTTGACCCCAACGCCCACGCCCGACTCGCAGAGTTAGCCCAAGGCGAGAAGTAGAAAGAAGACAGGGCCCAGAGCCAACAGTCCGCCTAGGTCGACAACTCCCCGAAGTGTGCTGCCCATTCGACCCACAAGGCCGCATTCGCATCAGCTAGGCCCAGCCCCACGCGCATTCTTCTCCCGCTCACTTGCGAGCGGGGAAGGAAGCGTAATACCCTATACCTTGGCGCTATTCGCGCTAGCTCCGGGCCATGCTGACTGCTTCTGCTGGGGTGCCTTTCCAGGGTTGGCCGTGGCCAGGGAGGAGTAGGTTCGCTTCTAGGTCAACAACCC
>CAXMPE010000063.1:0-4804 GCA_964195245.1 uncultured Verrucomicrobiales bacterium
TGGTGTGTTGATCAAGGGCCAGGACGCCACATGGTTTAAGCGGTTGGTTATGGGCATGGGTATCAAGGCGGCCACGAGCATCGGCGACGTACTCATAGCTAATGGTGGGAACCCCACCATGAAGACTCGGATGCTCAATGCGATCTGGCGGCCACTCGTCTTCAGGCCCCTTCTCGACAGAATCGGGCTGCGTCGCTGCCGGTACGCTGCGACTGGAGCAGCCCCCATTGCTCCTGAAGTCATTACGTTCTTTGTTGGTCTTGGGGTGCCGCTCCTCGAACTATATGGCATGACGGAGAACGTGGCGGTGGCAACGCACAACTTTGCAGGCAGGGCAATTGCGGGCACGGTGGGCGAGCCATATGAGGGGATTGGCCTGCGACTTGATGAGGCTACGGGTGAGATCCAGACCCGACATCCTGGGGTGTTTGTGGGCTACTGGAACAAGCCTGAAGCCACTCGAGACACGTTCACAGCCGACGGCTGGCTTAAGACTGGTGATGTTGGCGTCTGGGTTGGCGGCACCCACGTGAAGATTGTTGACCGGATCAAGGACATCATCATTACCGCTGGCGGCAAGAACATCTCTCCATCGGAAATCGAAAACAGCCTGAAGACCTCACCATTCATCTCTGAAGCCATGGTCATTGGTAACCGCCGCAAGTTCCTGGCAGCGTTGATCGCCATCGAGCTGGACGTGGTGGGTAACTGGGCGCTCCGTAGGGGGATTCCGTACACCACCTACCGCGACCTGACCGAGAAGCCGGAGGTGATCGAGAAGATTCAACAGATCGTCTTAGAGACCAACGCGAAATTCGCAACCGTAGAACATGTTCGCAAGTTCAAGCTGATCCCCAAGCAATTGGACCACGAAGATGGTGAGTTGACGGCTACCCAGAAGGTTAAGCGCGGAGCCATGGAAGAAGCCTTCGGCGATCTTGTGGAGGACATGTACCGATGACATTGTTTCCGGTCCTCGCCCAAGCGGCGTCTTTCGGAGAAAAGCTGGTCGATCCCGCCTTCGCGCTCAACTATTTGATTAATGCTCTGGTGCTTGGGGCGCTTTACGCCTTGCTCGCCATGGGCCTCGTTATCGTCTTCAAAGCTACCCAGGTGCTCAACTTTGCTCACGGAGCAATCTCGGCGATGGGTGCTTGGTTTACCTATCTCTTTGCTCTCAAGTTGAACGTACCAGGCCGGTTTTTCGCTGACGACCACTGGCTGAACGTGGCGGCCGACGGCTACTGGAGCGGCAAGGTTGTTTCATGGCTCGTGTCCGTGGCAGTGGCGCTGCTCGCCGCCGCGTTGCTTGGGTACGTTCTAGAGCGTCTCTTTGTCGAACCGATGGTGGGCGAACCCATCTTCGCGGTCGCCATCATCACTCTTGGTATCGATGTTGCTCTTCGGACAGTCTTTGACGACCTAGTTGGGCCGGCCTCCAAGCAAGTTGGTGACCCGTGGGGCTTTGGCTTGTGGAAGATTCCCGTGGGGGACAAGACGGTGTTTCTGCCCTACACCGAGCCAACCATTGTGGTGATTGCTCTCGTTGCTGCCTTTCTCCTCTGGCGTTTCTTCAGGTCCAGGATGGGTGTTGCCATGCGTGCAACGTCATTCGACCAAGAAGCAGCCATGGCTATGGGTATCCCAGTACGTCGAATCTTTGGTGTGGCTTGGATGATCGGCGCTGCTCTTGCTGCCTTGGCCGGGTCTCTCTACGCAACTGGTCCACGAGCCATTGGTGTGGGAACAGCTCTTCCCTTTGTGGTGTTTCGCGCGTTCCCGGTGATCATCATTGGCGGTCTCGATTCGATTGTTGGTGCGGCGGTAGCTGGGTTCTTGGTCGCGGGCGTCCAGCAGTTTGTGGCGATGTACATCTCCAACCTGTCTTCGGTAATGGGTAGTGGATTTCCCGAGCTTGTGCCCTATGTCCTGATGATGGTCATGCTGTTGTTCAAGCCTTACGGCCTGTTTGGAACGCCAGAGGTACGGCGAGTATGACCAAGCTCAGATCTCGCTTCTATTCCTCCTACGAGGCCGAATCGGCCATGTTGCCGACACGCACTCAAAAAGTCGCGATCGTTGTCCTCATTCTGGCTGTGGTCGCGATAGCCCTGCAAATAGTCCCTTCGTGGATCCCTGGTTTGTACTGGCTCCAAGAAGATCCGGCTCGCTTGCGGGTGTTGGCCCGAGTGTGCGTTTTCGGAATCGCCGCCCTTGGGCTGAACCTACTCACGGGAGTCGCGGGGCAGGTGTCTCTTGGACACTCGTTTTTCATGGGGATCGGAGCGTTCACAGCGGTTGTCGTGGGCGGAGAGGGTAGTGAAGCGCTCTTGGGGTACGGCCTACCAATGTGGATTTGGCTGCCTGCCGCCGGAGCGATCGCTGCAGGTGTTGGAGCGCTCGTGGCACCGGTCGCAGTCCGGGTAAGGGGCCTCTACTTAGCCTTTGTCACGTTGGGCCTAGTCTTCATCGGTGAGCACCTTTTTCGCAATTGGAACACGGTGACGGGCGACGCGGAAGCCGGGCGAGACTTCCAGCGGATGACCTTCGAGTTGTGGAAAGAAGGTGGATTCAGCTTCCACAAGGAGTTTGAATTAGCGGGCATCGTTGTTCACGAGAATGGCGGCTTGCTGCTGCTCACCTTTGGTTTCTTGATTGGCGGCACCATTGTTCACAAGAACCTCATGCGGTCCCGCACTGGTCGAGCCTGGCAGGCGATTCGTGACCGTGACATAGCTGCTGAGGTGATGGGCATACCCGAAGCCAAATACAAGATGCGTGCCTTTGCGATCTCGTCAGCGTACGCAGGAATTGCGGGGGCCCTTCTTGCTGGCATCATCGGTAATCCAAGTCCTACGGTGTGGAATCTCAACCTTGCTGTGCAGATCATCGCGATCGTGCTGATCGGCGGGGCTGGGACCACCGCTGGAGTTCTGATGGGTGCTTTTTTCGTCGTCATGATCCCCGAGATGGTGGACGCGACGACTGATGCCATGGTGACTGCAGCTCAGGAAGGACCTGGGTTCTTCCAAGCGTTGTCGGACATCGTTGTCAGTACCGACGCTGCGGACAAGGGGATCATAGGGCTTCAGACGGGTGGCCCAGGATTGTCGAAATTTCAGATGAACCAAGTGCTATATGGGCTGTTGATCGTCGCCTTCTTGATTTTTGAGCCACTTGGGCTTTACGGTATCTGGATAAGAGTTCGCAACTATTGGAAAACGTGGCCGTTTACCTACTAGTTTTTGCAAGTGGTCATAAAGATGTGGAGCGGCGAGAGTCGGTCCCTGAGGAGAAAAGGAAACGAGATATATGAGAAACAGTAAAAAACTATTAGCGGTGCTTCTGGTGCTGTCTTTGGTGGCTGCTGCTTGTTCGCAAGCAACAGATGACACCGAGCCAGCAGCAACAGAGGCTCCAGCAGCAACAGAGGCTCCGGCAGCTACAGAAGCTCCGGCAGCAACAGAGGCACCGATGGAGGTCCTCACTGATGGAGTAACCGTCACTGACGACACCATTTATATCGGTATGCTCGCTGACCTAAGCGGACGCTTCGCCACGCTGGTGAGGGATATTGCCGATGGTGAGATTGCCGTTTTCGCTGAGTACAACGACCGCACCGGCGGTATCGGCGGACAGTACAAGATCGAGGTACTGATCGAGGATACGGGCTACGACCCAGCAATTCACCTCGAGAAGTATGACGCTCTGAAGGACAAGGTTGTTGCGTTCTCGCACTCGACCGGTTCACCACACACTGCGTCGATTGCAGCAGCGCTCATCGAAGATGACTTGCTTGCGATCCCAGTATCGTGGTATTCAGGTTGGGCGTTTGACCCGATTGGTACGAACGTGCTTGAGCAGGGACCTAACTACTGCATCGAAGGCATGTCAGTTGTCGAGTATCACTCCACCAAGTTTGCTGAAGAGAACGGTCGCGCGGCCACATGGGCCGTCGCATCCACTCCAGGCGAGTACGGACAGGACGCTGCCGCGGGAGCGAAGTACGCAATCGCGAACCTCGATTCTGCTGAGTTGGTCTATGACGCTGAAGCCCTCCTTCCGGGGACGGGTTCACCTGAGGTAGCCCAGGGTATCGTCGACAACGATCCGGACTTCGTGTTCATCACGACTGGTCCAACGGGTATGGGAACGACGTTTGGTGCTGCACTACAGCAGGGTGATGATGCGCAATGGACTGGTTCCGGACCGTCATACAACTTTGCTTTGCTTGGGCTTCCAATTGGACCAGCACTCTCTGAGCGCTACACCCAGTCGGGATACTACGCACCGTACGGAACCGCGGGTGTCGACGGTATGGACGAGGTTGAGGCAATCATGAAGGCCTACATGCCGGATGCCGCGACCCGTCAGATCACTGATGCGTTCACTCGTGGATACATTGATGCAACCATCATGATCAGCGTGCTTGAGGCTGCGTACGCAGCTGGCGATCTTACGCCGGCAGGTGTAGTTGCTGCATCCAAGGTCTTGGCTCCAATCGACTTCGGTGGATTGGTCCCAGGTGGTGTGCAGAGCTGGTCAGGCGAGCCCAATGACTTCGTCATCCGAGCCATTCAGATCTACGACGTCAACATTGAGTCGCTCACTCCTGAAGGCACTATTGCTACCGGCGGTAACGCTGGATTCGACCTTGTCGAAGACAACTACATAGGTACGTTGGCAGCAGACTACGACTTCCAAGCCCCCTGCTTCGTAGCAGGCGGTTAGGAACCACTACTAACGATTGTGGGGGTGCGGAGCGATCCGCACCCCCACATGACCCTCTCTTGATAGCGTAAGG
>CAXMPE010000064.1:0-2817 GCA_964195245.1 uncultured Verrucomicrobiales bacterium
GAGGATGCGCGTCCGATGAGTGCCATTCTCCAAGGGTAACCCCTGCAAATGCGAATGCTAATGCGAATGCAACCCCCCAGCCCCACAAGTCTTGAGATCCCAACGGGTTGGGTCTAGGCGTTCCGCGTTAGCATTGCCATGGCTCTGGTGCTTGGTTCTAGTCCTAGTCCTAGTCCTAGTTATTCTTTTGGTTATGGAACTTCTCGGCGGTGGTGCGCTTTTTGCAGAAATGGTTGCTGGCCTTGGTGCTGCGTTGGTACTTGGCAACGGAGTAGCGGCTTATAGGCACAAGCGGGGGCTCATGCCGAAGGATGTTGAGGGCAGGTTTCGCCCCGGGCGGGCGATTTTCCTTTCCGTCGTGGGCGCGCTCATGGTATTCTGGGGTGTAGCAACGTTTGTGAGTCTCTAATGTTGACAAAGCGATTTCACGGTCTTTTCGAGGATCTGGTTGGTACGTTCAAGGTTTACCGGGACACCCGCCGCGACCCCGCTCACATCCTCGAACTCACCTCGGCACGTGCTGATCTCGAAGACGCCAGGCTCGAGATTTTCGAAGAATCCAAGAGCGTCATCCGGGAGTTGCGAATGATGCGGATCAACGATCCACAGGCGTACGCCGAAGCCATGCGAGGCAAATCAACCGTTTAAGCGGAGGCCTCGTGATCGAACTTCTTTTCATCGCGTAGGAACCGCAGAATCGATTCCATCGTGCTTCTCTTGGCGGTTTGTGTCCGGAGCGTCGCGAGAGCAGCCTCTGACGCTTCTCGACCTATGAGGTCCACCCGTCGCATGATCAACTCCTCGATGAACTCTGGCTTGAACTCAGGGTGATATTGGAGACCCAGGACGTTGTCTCCGATGCGGTAGGCAGGAATATCTGCTGTCGTCCCGTGGCCGATAACGCAGCTGTCTGTTGGCAGTGCGGTGACAACATCTTGATGTATGGCGAGCAGAGGGGTAGGGCCCCCTTCGAACCAGGGTTGCTCACTGAGCTCCAAGAGTTGGACCCCGGTTGTCCAACGAGGGGCCTTTTCAACCCGGCCACCGAGTGCCTGAGCCAGTAGCTGATGTCCAAAGCACAACCCAACCATTCGCCTGTCCTGTTGGTGAGCAGATCGAATGAATTCTGAGAGGTCTTCGATCCACTGCAGGTCCTCATACGCTGAGTGGTGCGAGCCGGTGAGTATGTAGCCGTCACAATCGGTAGGGCTCTGTGGTAGTTCTCCTCCAACTGCGTCATAGAACCGCACATCGAGATCGGGGTCGGCATCTAGGAGGGCAGATAGGAACAGCTCATCCATGTCTCCACCCGCGACCGGCCGAAGGTCCTCATCAATGTGGTCGCAGATCAGGACTCCGATGCGGGTGCGGTCAGAAGACATGCGTTCAGGATAACGAGAGCCCCAGAGACATGGCTAATGCGAATGCTAATGCTGAATGCTCAGCCCCAACCCCTTTCCCACTCCGGTGCCGACGGGTTGGGTTCAAGTCCAAGTCCAGGTCCAAGTTGCGGGCGTGGAGCGACCGCTACTCCGGTGTTACGTAGGCGGCGCTTAGACCGCCGTCAACCATGAAGTCTGTGCCCGTGACGTACGACGAGTCGTCTGAGGCCAGAAAGAGGACAGCCTTGGCCATCTCTTCTGCTTCTCCGAACCGACCCATTGGGACATGGACCAGTCTCCGCTGTTTCTTCTCCTCGGTGTCGAGGAAGCTCATGAGTAGTTCCGTGCGGAGCGGTCCAGGGCAAAGGGCATTGACGCGGATGCCTTCTCGGGCGTGGACGACGGCAAGCTCTCGAGTCATGGCCAGAACAGCTCCCTTGGACGCCGTGTAGGCGATCTGTGGAGTTGCAGCTCCCATGACCGCAACAAATGAGGCGGTGTTGATAACGGACCCGCCTCCTGAACGTTGCAGGGCTGGGATGCCGTATTTGCATCCCAAGAAGACCCCCTTTGCGTTGACGTCCATGGTGAGATCCCAGATGGGTTCCTCGGTGTCTTGAGCGTTGCTGTCGGCGTGGTGCATGATGCCGGCGTTGTTGAACAGAATGTGAAGGCCGCCGTAGGTCTCCTCCGCAGCAGCGACCATGTTCTGGACGTCCTCGTCCGAGGTGACGTTTGCGTGCACAGCGATGGCGCTCCCGCCCCGCTCGGTGATCATGTCGGCGGTGGCTTGGTTTTCAGCGGTGTTCATGTCAACGCAGACCACGTCCGCGCCGTTCTCGGAGAACAGGAGCGCAGTCGCGCGTCCGATGCCGCCTGCGGCTCCTGTGATGAGGGCTACCTTGTTTTGGAGTCTGTGCGCAGTCATCGTCGAAGATTACTCCACTCGTCGGTCCTCAGATGCGCTCGAAGTAGCGCTCTCGCTCCCAATCGGTGACGGCCGCCTCGTACTGTTGAACCTCAACCTGGTAGACCCGGGCGTAGTGCTCAACGACATCGGCACCTAGAGCTGATACGGCGAACGAGCTGGCGGCCAGTACTGCTTGGGCTTCCTTCAGTGTGTGCGGCACTCTCGGGAGATCTTCAGCTGCGTACACATCTCCAACGAACGCTTCCGGTGGCTCGATCTGGTTAGCAATGCCGTCGAGTCCTGCCGCCAGCGAGGCTGCGAACGTGAGATATGGGTTGGTATCAGCACCCGGGAGTCGACATTCGATCCGGAGGCTGGCACCTGAGCCGACTACTCGAAAGCCAGCTGTTCTATTGTCGCGAGCCCACGCAATGCGAGTCGGTGCCCACGCTCCGTCTTGGTACCGCTTGTAGGAGTTGATGGTGGGCGCGTAGAAGGCCATGACGTCATAGACGTGCTTCATCC
>CAXMPE010000065.1:0-5822 GCA_964195245.1 uncultured Verrucomicrobiales bacterium
GTTGGAAGGAAGATCCCAGTCCGTTTCCCCATCCACGACAGCCTTGTGCGCACCCAGCACCAAAAGCAGATTCTGGGTGCTTCATTCTCCCTCCTTGGCGCATTCCTCATGGCCGCTGGACAGGCGCTGCCCTCCATGGCGGCAGGCCTTGACATCCCCATCATTGGCAGTTTCACCTTTGCCGGGCTACTCCTGTGGTTCGGACGCAGGCCATTCGTCCCGGTGAAATTGCTCTCTTCACCAAAAATGGAACTCTCCGGAGCGCGCCTTCGGTACGTTCACCCAGAGTTCCTTTCTGCCGTCGAGCGCTCAGAGAACGACATCAGCGCTGCGGAGAGATTCTTCGGTAAAGAAATCGCCAGCGAAATGAGCGCCTTCGATCTGCCAAGACGCACCCTCGCGACAGTAGGCGGCGGAGACCCTTGGATCTAGGGGTTCACCCCCTCTGACGAAGCGGACTTGGTCCGCCCATCTGGTACCGTTTCACTCCCAACCGGGCCCCTAGCTCAATTGGCAGAGCAGCGGACTTTTAATCCGTTGGTTGTGGGTTCAAGTCCCACGGGGCCCACAGAGCCGCGGCTGCTTCGCACCCGCAACTAGGACCAGAACCAAGACTAAAACTCAGCCCCCAGCCCGGTGGTTCGGGTCCAAGTCGTGACCAGCCACAAGATCTCCCTCTGATCACTCCACACCCTCAGTCCGACAGAAATACAGGCGTGTGACACCCGCGACCAGCACGAAGACTAGAACAGGGACCGCCATCTGGCTGGATGGTTCAGGTAAAGGTTCAGGTCTAGGTTGTGGGCGCAAAGCGCCCGCTCCCTAGGTGATCTCTTGGATTCTTGTCCTGGTGATGCCTTCATGAGATTCAAAGATGGGGAGTAGTTGGTTGGATTCCTGATTAGTCAGGATCAACGTAATGGTTGGCAAGCCCTTTTTTTGCCCCACAGCCCAGTGGCCTATATCGGGAAGAGGCTTGGCCGCGGTGGGAGCAAAGCTGAGAACGATCTCTCGAATGTCCTCTATGGTCTCTCGGCCGACGACCGTCAAGCGAATCGACCATTGGGCGCCTCTTAAGGAGCGAAAGCGGAACCTCTTGGTGAGCCGATCAGCGCCCCGAAGCACCAGAAGCTCGATGAGAGCCACCACAATCGCCAGACCGGGATATCCAGCACCAGCAGCCATCCCGATTGCCGCCACAGACCACAACCCAGCCGCAGATGTGAGCCCTTGCACACTTATACCCTGCCGAAAGATCAGTCCCGCGCCTAGGAAGCCGATTCCAGTTACCACCTGGGCGGCAACCCTCGAATTGTCAGGTCCCGCAAAGGCCTCAATCGAGAGAAACGTGAAAAGTGCTGACCCAATAGAAACCAAAGCATACGTGCGAGGCCCAGCGTTCTTGTTAGAGACCGATCGCTCAATTCCTAACGCCAAGGCTATCGCAGCGGCGAGCAGTATCCGCAGCCCTCCGGTGAAAGCCAGCGTGTCCCTTAGCCCATCCATCATGTCAGTGATTGCGTCCATCAGGACTAACGATAGGGCACAGCTTGATCAGACGGAGCCGGGCACCTACCTTTGAGACTTGGCACAGGTGATGGCGGCCTCTCGAAGGGCGTGCTCTCGAGGGTCGTCCAGCAGATAGAAGTCCATACGATTCATCACGTAGGCAAAGCCCAACCCAATTTCTGGATCGGCGAACCCAAAAGATCCCCCAGCACCAGGGGTACCGAACGCAGACTTAGAGCCAAACTCGAATCCCGGCCATGGCTTGCAGTAGCCCAGGGAGAACGTGGTCTCCATCTGAAGGACTTCATCAAACTGCCCGTCCGTCGGGGGTGCTGCCGGCTTGCTCAACGCCTCCAGCGTCTCGGGTTTTATGCCCAGCTTGTGCCCGCCCGTTGCGAACTCGCCGTAAGCCGCGGCAATAGCCCTGGCAGTGCCGGTCCCGTTGGAAGCTGGAAGTTCAATGCGCCTCATCTCTGGCGTGTTGTACATGTGGGGCATGCCCACCACCTTCGGATTCGAGAACGACCTCGCTGTGATCGACTTGGGGTTGAGGAAGTTCTTGACGAAGGCTGTCGGAAGCTTCCTAATGTTGAACACCATCTTGGTCCGAAACCAATCACCCAACACAGGTGCGATGCGCTCGTCGCCGATATGGTCTGGGAGTCCAATGTAGAACTCAATCCCCAACGGGGCTGCAATCTCGTCGGCGAAGTATTGGCCGATGGTTCGGTGCTGTGGATCAACCCTGCGAATGATCTCGGATTCGTACCAACCCAAGCTGACCCCGTGATACCCATGTTTTTGGCCTGGAACCCAAGCCGGTGCCTGCTCGGCCAAGGCAACCGCCACAGCATCAGGGTCGGCAAGAGTGTCCAAGTCCATCGGCTCGTCGATCGCACAAAGACCGGCCTGGTGAGAGAGGACTTGCCTCACTGTCACATCTTCCTTACCGGACGTTGCAAACTCGGGCCAATAGGTGGCCACCTTCTCGTCGTAGTCAAACAGTCCGTGGGAGTGCGCGTGAGCCAACGCCAAAGATGAAACCCCTTTGGTGGTTGAAAACACGTTGACCATGGTGTCCTCTACCCACGGACGGTTGGTCTTGGGGTCCGCTACCCCTCCCCAAAGGTCAACAACCAACTGCCCATCGACGGACACCGAACACGCCGCTCCGACCTCGTTACGCTCTCGAAAATTCGCCTCGAATGCTTCCTTTACCGGTTCATAACCCGGTGCTACGGTGCCGTGAATCATCTCGGTATCTTTCTGTAGTCTTAGTTGATGACTCTACAGCTCAGAAGTGGGCTCAGGCCCCGCAAAGACAACCGATGCTGCACCCGGCCCCACTCTCGCTAATTCTGACAAGGAAACCCTTACGCCCTTGTTGTTTGCGTCCGATACCCTTAGAGTCCACCACGCAGCGTGAAGCTGCAGGTCTAAGCAGTGGGATCTTCCATATGATGCTCAAGAGGCGAACCCAAACGGGTTTGAAAAAGGACAGAGGGGCAGCCTTGGTTGAGTTCGCCATCATCCTGCCACTCCTCATCGTCTTGCTATTCGGCATCATGGAAGCATCATGGGCCTTCGCTCAAGTCAACGACGTCCGACACGGAGCACGCGAAGGAGCCCGCCTAGCCGCCGTCGACTTCGGGACAACCGCCGCCATCAGAACAGAAGTCTGCGACAGAATGGACCGAACCAGCGCCTCCCCCATCAGCGTCACTCTTGACACGGTGTCTGGAGTCGCGTACCGAGGCAGTACAGCTCACATTCAAGTCGACCTCACCTACGTGTCGCTTACTGGTGTCCTCGATACAGTGTTTGGGGGGTCAGTGTTCAGCACCGACATCGAGTTCCGACTAGAGCAACCCATAGATCCAACAGTGGCCACCTGGAATGGTGACAAGGGAACCGCTCCATGCGTATAAGAACCCGACTCCAATCAGACGATCAGGGTGCGGTCCTACTCACCGTCGGCATCTTCCTCCTCGCCCTCATGGTTTTTGCCGCCTGGGCAGTAGACATATCGAGTGTGTTAGTTGAACGCAGATCAGCCCAAAACACAGCAGACGTCAGCGCCCTCTCTGCAGCGCAGCTGACCCTTCGCCAGACTCCCGCAGCCGCTAGCGCGGCCGCAGAGGCAGAGGCCCGCCGCCTTTCAGCCCTCAACTTCGGCACAACTGACGCTGACTGGAACGGGTGTTCCGACGCGGATCGTCCAGCTAAGTTCACCGTAATTGCACTCAATACGGACTGCGTCTCCTTTACCGCGGCGTTCGACGAGATACGGGTCCGAGTCCCTGACAGAGATGTCCCCACCGTCTTCGCTGGCGTCATCGGCATCAACTCAATAGCCACATCGGCGTTTGCCGAAGTAACCACTGCAACGGGAGAATTCGGCGACATCCTACCCTTCGGCCTTCCTCCAGGGTCCAACGGCGAAACCTGCCTCAAGGCCGGTGCCCAAACCATCCCCTCCCCACCCTGCGACGGCCCAGACGACGGTAACTTCGGCTTCTTGGACTTCAAGCTGTACCGAGGTTTGTCCCCCAACGCTTGTTCAACTGGAAGCCTCATTGAAAACATATCCGATGGTGTAGATCACTGGCTTGACACCAGAGACAACGACCCAAGCTTCGTTCACGACTTCGACTTCTGCCCGAACACACAAGCTTTCCCCGATCGGACCAACTCTCAGCCAGGCAATACATCAACCCTGCATCAAGGACTCGTAGCTTCATCCAGTCCAACTGCGCGTCTTCAAAGAGGGACCAATGACAAACTTCCCGTTCTCGAGAAGCTCTTGGATGACAGGCCTCTATGGGACTACATCACTACCGGATTGGGAGACTGCGACGCGGTTCCGAGCTGGGATCACGACGATATGAACACATGCATCGTATCCAACGGCCTTGATCCCGTGATCCATGAGCTCGTCTTCGACAAGGATATCCGCTTCTCGCCTCGGTTTGCTTGGGTGCCAGAAGTTCACATCGACTTTGTGACAGGTGGATCCACCGTCTACGAGTTTCTCTCTTTCAAGCCTGTATACGTCCAAACGATCTATGCCAATTGCACGGCTAGCGACTGCAACGAGTTCAACCCTGGTGAGGGAAGCACCATCACTGGAAACGGCACCGGCGGCAACGGCGTCAAGGTCGCCACAGTAATTGTGATCCCTCTCGATGCGCTCGATGACGAGATCCAGGCGCATCAACCTGGCACCGACGGAGTATTCGACTTTCTCCTAACCCGCTAGGTTCCTTTCGAGCCGCTGGACCCAATATTCCAGTTGCCACCAAGACTGCGCACGACCCAATGAACCCATTTGTCAAGCCGCCCGTCCACCGCTATCTCATCAAATCTGACGATAAACCTTCCAGCCCCTTGTTGTTTGCGTCCGATACCCTTAGAGTCCACCACGCAGCGTGAAGCTGCAGGTCTAAGCAGTGGGATCTTCCATATGATGCTCAAGGGTCGGACCCAGGCGGGTTTGAAAAAGGACAGAGGGGGAGCTCTCGTGGAGTTCGCCATCATCCTGCCACTTCTCATCGTCTTGCTATTCGGCATCATGGTAGCATCATGGGCCTTCGCTCAAGTCAATGACGTCCGACACGGAGCACGCGAAGGAGCCCGCCTAGCTGCCGTCGACTTCGGGACAACCGCCGCTATCAGGACAGAAGTCTGCGACAGAATGGACCGAACCAGCGCCTCCCCCATCAGTGTCACTCTGGACACCGTGTCTGGAACCCCATACCGAGGCAGCACAGCTCATATTCAAGTCGACCTCACCTACGTGTCGCTTACTGGGGTACTCGACACCGTCTTTGGGGGGTCAGTCTTCAGCACCGACATCGAGTTCCGACTAGAACAACCCATAGATCCAGCAGTAGCCACCTGGAACGGTGACAAAGGAACTGCGCCATGCGTATAAGAAACCGACTCCGATCAGACGATCAGGGCGCGGTACTCCTCACCGTCGGTATCTTCCTCCTCGCCCTCATGGTCTTTGCCGCCTGGGCGGTAGACATCTCAAGCGTGCTGGTTGAACGCCGATCAGCCCAAAACACAGCAGACGTCAGCGCCCTCTCAGGGGCTCAAATGACGCTCCGGTTAACGCCGAACGCAGCCGTTGCCGCTGCCGAAGCGGAAGTACGCCGGCTATCGCTGACCAACTTCGGCACCACTGATGCTGACTGGAACGCCTGCGCCGATGCTTCAAAGCCGGCACGTTTCACTGTCTCTGCGCCCAGTACGGCATGTGTCTCATTCACCACCGGTCTGACCGAGATGCGAGTCAGGGTTCCCGACCG
>CAXMPE010000066.1:0-5104 GCA_964195245.1 uncultured Verrucomicrobiales bacterium
CCCAGGGGTCAGTCGAGCGGTCCAAAGGGCCAAGCGCGTCATCGCTATCAGCCCCCTGTTTGGTGGGAAAGCCTTGAAGGGCCCCGCCGACCGAGTACTCGGATCTCTTGGGTTTCCGGCAGGTAATAAGGGGGTCGTTGAGGCCTACGACGGCCTCCTGACCGATCTTGTCGTCGACCAGGCGGACGCGTTAGATCGGGCGCTACTCGGGACCCCTCATCTCCGAGTCCACGTAACTGACACCAGAATGACGACCGTAGACGAAGGAAGGGGGTTCGCATCGTGGCTGACGCAACTGCTCTAACTATCCACCCCCTTGAAGGGATCGGCGAGATCGCAGAGGGCGACGACCTCTCCGCCATCATCGGCGACGCGTACCAGCGCATCGGTGGACCCAGGCCCGGAGACGTACTTGTAGTCACACACAAGGTGGTGTCAAAGGCCGAGGGCGCTGTCAGAGACGTACCCGAGGGGACGTCTCACCGGACAATCATCGAGGAGGAAGCTTCCCAAGTGATTCGACGACGTGGCGATCTGGTCATCACACGGACACATCACGGATTCATCTGCGCGAACGCTGGAGTCGACCAATCGAACGCCTCCCCCAACACGGTGGTGCTCCTCCCGAGGGATCCCGACGCCTCAGCTCACCGCATCAGCACAAAGCTTAAAAGAAGGTTTGAAGTCCATATCCCGGTCATCATCTCGGACACCTTCGGGCGTCCATGGCGCCGAGGCCTGACCGACGTCGCCATCGGCCTTAGCGGAATGCAGGCTATCGAGGATCTGCGAGGCACAACAGATTCGTTCGGAATGGTGCTCGAAGTCACCGAGATTGCAGTTGTTGATGAGTTAGCTTCGGCTGCTGACCTCGTCATGGGGAAAGCCACCGGCATCCCAGCGGCAGTCATCAGGGGCTACACCTACCCCACAGGGTCGGCCAGGGCGGTAGACCTGATTCGTCCCGATAATGAGGACATGTTCAGGTAGCCCAATAACAACTACAACTAGAACTAGAACTAGAACTAGAACTAGGACTACAACCAAGTGCGTGGGCTGACCGGGCCGGGAGAAGTTGAATGGGGGTTCTGGGGTGTTCTAGTTCTAGTTCTAGTCGTAGTTATGGGTTTTCGGTTTCCGGGGGTACATCGGCATCTTGACCAATGATGACGGACACTTGTACGTTCGCACCTAGTGTGCCCGTTGCTGTCTCGCCGAACCCCAGAATCTCTATCACGTGACTGGCAGTTCCGATGGCGGCTGGGCGCGAGATGACCTGGGTGACGAGGAAGTCACTCCTGTCAGCGTTGCCGACATGGACAACTTCAAACCCACGAGCCTCAAACCACTCAGCCCAAGCGCCCGCTATCCCGGCAACACCCGAGCCGTTGAGCACTCGAATACTCACGGGACCGTCTGCGACCAGTTCCATCGAAGCTCCCTGGCGGAACGCTTCAAGGACCAGTTCTGCATCACTTCCGACTACCTGGAAGTCTCTTCCATCCAGCCGTTTGCCTTCGGTTGGGAGCGTCGCAGCATCAATGTCGGTCAACTCGAATTTGCGGAAGTCAACAAGCATCTCACCGAAGTCGATTTCCCGAAAGGCTGGGGAGACCACCATGTGTCGGGCCATTGCGCTAATGATTCCGGGAGCGTCAACGATCAGCGACGGACTCTTGATTCCCTTGAAAATGGCCACCATGATCTCTTGCTGACGCCGAGTGCGTCCGATGTCATTGGCATCAACAAACACCCACTCACCATCATGGAGTTCCTGGAAGCTGCGGGACCTTGCGTAGGCCAGCGCAGACCTCCCGTCCATCAGCTCAATCCCCGCCTCGACGGACAGACCTGACTTAATATCGCGCGCTGCGTAAGCAAATGGGACCTCGAGGCCTCCCATTTCATCCACTATTGCTGCGAAACCCACAAAGTCGACCTCGACGTAGTGGTGGATGGGAATGTCGAACGCAAGAGTCACCGTTTCAATCGCAAGCTCGGCTCCGCCGAAGGCGTAGGCGGCGTTGATCTTGTCCTTGCCGTGGCCTGGGATGTCGACCTGAAGATCTCGCGGAAGGCTGAGCATCTGTACGCGGTGCTGGGCGGGCAAGACCTGTACAAGCATCATGACATCTGCTCGCTCACCGCCTGCGTTGCCGAAGTCCCCGATCCAGTCAGTCGGTAGATCCGCCCGGCTGTCCGACCCGATCACGAGGAATGTCACCGGTTCACCTGAATCGGGAACGGCCGAAAGCGCCCCAGCAACATTGGGATCGACTGTGACCTCATCAACAACAGCTGTGTGGAGCCTCTGGAGATAGAAGACGGCTCCGAACACGATCACATTGGCGACAAGGAGCACACCGAGGATGATCCACTTCCCGCGCTTGGACCTCTGGGGGCGACTGGGTGCAGCCACGAACTACTGGAAGGTCGTTCGGAGAAGGGACAAGATGCGCTGCAGGGCATCAGCTTCTGCTCCGGCGTCGAACTCTTCACTTCCTGAGTCGATAAAACCGTGATCCGCAGAGTCGTACACAATCCACGTTCCGTTGTTGGTCACACGTTGTGCAGCGTCGATGTCTTCCAGCGACACACTCTGATCCTCGGCACCATAGAGCCCGAGGACCGTGCCGTTGATCCGGCCGACGTCGTCGCTGATACTTCCATCTGAACCATCCGCTAGCGGGCCCGAAACGGCCACCACACCCCCAACGCTGCCGTTGCGACTCGCGTAGCGCAGAGCCAACCTCCCTCCAGCGCCGTATCCCAAGAGAACCACGTTGGTTGGGTCCGCCCAAGGCGTATCCTCGCTGTCGAGGAATTCGATCACCTCGCCGATGTCAGTGAGAGCTCTGGCCTCAGAGAGCGCAGAGCCCTCACTGCCAAGCCGTCCGCCGCGAAACAAATCCGGAGCAATAGCCGCATAGCCGTGCCGGGCAAGCGCTCGACAAAGAGCTCTCTCATACGGGAGGGGACCCTGGTCACCGTGTAACACCACGACACATGAGACGCTTCCAAGCAGGTCTGGGCGAGCAAGGTACCCGTCAACAGTCGAGGCCCCTAGCGGGATGGCTGTGACGTCGAACATGATTTTCTCGCTGCCTTCATGGGCGAGAACCGCCATGAGCACCTCCAGAAGTATTACCCAAGGCTAGCCGTGCGGGCGCTTAGCCAAGCTTACGTACATGGCTGACCTCGCCGCTCACCAGCTCAGTCAGCCCTGAAGGAGTCTCCACCAGCAAGGCGCCGGCGTCGGTCACCTCGACAACTCGACCTGAGCCGGATGGTTCCCATGTGATGTCGGACCCGACCGTCTCACAAAGAGACCGATACTCATCAAGACCCCAGTCTCCCGCACCTAGGGCAACTTTCTTGAGAACCTCCCGAGCTATCTCCGCGGCGAACGCGGTGGCTCGCTCCGGCCCAGGATCCTCTTCATACACAGCACCGTAACCAGTTGGGGCACCGGGCCACCACAGGTTCAAACCAACTCCAACGACCACGTGACCATCGTCGGCCTCAGCCAAGATTCCGCCCACCTTCTTCGACCCCAGGAGCACATCATTTGGCCACTTCAGTGACGTGCCCTCGAACACCTTGGCCACCGTCAGGCCTACCGCCAAAGCGATCTGCGGCCACATCGAGCGCGGCCATGGGAGCGGAAACGCCAAAGACATGGCCAAGGATCGAGGAGCCGATTCCCATCGGGCGCCCGAGCGCCCTCGAGCCTCGGTCTGACGCTGAGCGACCACCAGGACCGGAGTTCCGTCATAGCTAGCCGCAGCCAAGTCCTGAGTCGAGGTTGTCTCATCAAGGTGGATTATTCGTGTATCCATAGATCTTCCATCACAGTCGAACACTTGCGCAGGGACCAATCTAGGCTGGCGGGTAGTGGGCACAAAACGCAGGATCGAAGAACTTAGAGAACATCGCGAGCGAGCGCTCCACGCCGGGAGCCAGCGCGCGATTGACCGGCAGCACGACAAGGGCAAACGTACGGCTCGCGAGCGGCTCGACATCCTTCTCGACCAAGACTCATTCCAAGAGATCGACGGCTTTGTAGAGCACCAGGCCCGTGGATTCGGCATCGAGAACACCCGGCCTGCCGGTGACGCTGTTGTAGGCGGCTGGGGCACCATCGACGGACGCACTGTGATGGTATTTGCCGAGGACTTCACCATCTTCGGGGGAAGCCTTGGCAAGGCGATGGCCGACAAGATTTGCAAGCTCATGGATCTAGCGGTGTCAGTAGGAGCGCCCATCATCGGCCTGAAGGACTCAGGCGGGGCTCGCATCCAAGAGGGTGTGAGCGGCCTCGACGGCTACGGCCGGATCTTCAAACGAAACGTCGACGCCTCTGGAGTGATCCCGCAGATCTCTGTAATCATGGGTCCTTGTGCTGGCGGCGCCGTCTACTCCCCTGCTCTCACCGACTTCGTGTTCCAGATCGAGGGCACGTCGCACCTCTTCATCACCGGGCCCGACGTTATCGAGACGGTCACTGGCGAGCAGGTATCCATGGAGGAGCTGGGGGGAGCGCACGCTCATGCCAGCAAATCGGGTGTGACCCACTTCGTTGCCAACGACGAAGAGTCCGGCATTGAGAACGTTCGTTACTTACTGTCCTTCCTCCCTCAAAACAACGCTGAACCACCACCGTTCTTCACACCTACCGACCGACCCGACAGGGCTGAGCACGCCCTCGATGCGATCGTCCCTGACGCTGCCAATCAGCCGTATGACATGGAAGAGGTCATCGGGCTCATTGTCGATGACGGAGAGTTCTACCCCGTGCACAACGAGTTCGCTACCAACATGGTGGTCGGATTCGCCAGGCTCGATGGCCACTCGATAGGCATCATTGGGAACCAACCCGCATCATTTGCTGGGACGCTGGACATCCAGGCCGCTGAGAAGGGGGCCAGATTCGTTCGGTTCTGCGACGCATTCAACATCCCGCTAGTCACCATGGTTGACGTACCGGGGTTCCTTCCAGGAGTGACGCAAGAGCACGAAGGGATTATCCGACACGGAGCAAAGCTCCTCTACGCCTTCTGTGAGGCCACGGTTCCACGTGTGACTGTGATCACGCGAAAGGCCT
>CAXMPE010000067.1:0-13006 GCA_964195245.1 uncultured Verrucomicrobiales bacterium
GTGGGCACAGTAACCGTCAAGACCTCATCACCAGAGACGGTCATATGAAGGCGTTCGAGCAGCGAACGCACCTCGTCAGAGACCAGCCGAAGACCAAGGACCCGCTTCACAAGTGACATAGGCAGGTCGATATCCCACGGAGTGACGGGCTTAGCGACAACGTCTACTACTCCAGGTGACACCGCGCCGCCGCAATGGGCCGCAAGAAGGTGGGCGACCCGATCGGCTGCAAATGGCGGGAGATTGACGTCCACACCCCGTTCGAAGCGGGCCGAAGCCTCGCTACGCAGATTCAGCCGTCTGCTCATCCTCATGATGAGCGGCGGATCCCAGGCAGCGGCTTCGACTAGGACGGCGGTTGTTGTTGGTGATACCTCAGAACCCGCACCACCCATGGTCCCCGCCAGCGAGCTAGGTCCCTCGCCATCTGTCACCAGCAAGTCGCCAGGGACTAAGGCCCGCTCAACCTCATCAAGCGTTGTGAGTGTCTCGCCCGCAACGGCTCTGCGAACGCCAATCACTCCGCCACGAATCTTGTCGTAATCGAACGTGTGGTTGGGTTGGCCTAACTCCATCAGGACGTAGTTGGACACGTCGACCACGTTGCTAATGGAACGAACTCCCGCTCCAACCAGTCGCTGTTGCATCCAGAGGGGAGACTCCCCCATCGTGATGCCGGTCACTCGACGAGCAAGGAACCGGTTGCAGTCGTCAGGATCTTCAACTGTGATCTCCATGTCGAAGACTTCGCCGCTTGGCTGAATCGATGCGTCAGGAAGACGCAGCTCTAGCTGGTAGTAGGCAGCCAGCTCACGAGCCAGCCCCAACATCGACATCGCGTCGCCCCGATTGGGCGTAATCGTGAGATCCAAGATTGCATCGGGAAGACCGACGAAGTCCGAGAAGTCGGCGCCGACAGGGGTCATTTCATCCAACACCAGGATGCCCTCGTGATCGTCCCCGAGGCCAAGCTCTTTGGCAGAGCAAATCATGCCGTTAGAGGTCACACCTCGTATGTCTCGCTGAGTGATCTTGAAGGCTCCGCTGTCAAGGGTGGCCCCCGGAACAGCGACGGCCACAATCGCACCCACCTCGAAGTTCCATGCTCCGCAAATGACCTCCTCTGGAGCCCCGGTGGTAGTGACGGTGCATAAACGCACTTTGTCGGCGTTGGGGTGCGGGACGATTGTCTCCACTCGACCAACAACCACTCCGTCAAACGTAAGAGGCAGCCGTTCGACGCCCTCCAACTCATGCCCAAGCGAGGCGAAGACCGAGCCAAGCTCCTCGGGATCTCGAGTAGGTAGATCGATGAACTCACTCAACCAGTTGATCGAAACCTTCATCGGTACTGCCTCACGACGCGCAGATCGTTTTCGTACAGGTGCTTAATGTGGCTGAGGCCGTGTCGGATCATCGCTAGGCGCTCAACGCCCATCCCAAAGGCGAAGCCGGTCACCTTCTCTGGATCGTAACCGACCGCTTCAAAGACGTTCGGGTCCACCATGCCGCAGCCCAAGATCTCAATCCAGCCCGCTCCCCCACAGACACGACAACTAGAACCGGTTCCCTTACAGTTGAAACACGAAACATGCATCTCGGCAGACGGTTCGGTGAAAGGGAAGAAGTGAGGAAGGAACTGAGTCTTGGTCCCTTCACCGAAATACTCTCGGGCGAAGTGAGCGAGTGTTCCCTTCAAGTCACCAAAGGTGATGTCGGTGTCGACTGCGAGCCCTTCAATCTGATGAAACACTGGAGAATGGGTGGGGTCGAGCGTGTCGGTGCGAAACACTCTCCCCGGCACCACTACGTATACAGGTGGTTCATGGTCCTGCATGTAGCGAGCCTGCATCGGTGAGGTTTGCGTCCTCAGAAGCATCTCATCCTTAGGGTCGCCGTAGTCAACATAGATGGTGTCTGATTCCGCCCGAGCAGGATGATCGACCCCTGTGTTAAGAGCGTCAAAGTTGTACCAACCTGTCTCCACCTCGGGGCCCTCAGCTACTCGGTATCCAAGACCCGTGAAGATCTCGACGACCTCTGCCATGGTGGATGTCAACAGGTGCGGAACGCCCACCCGGCGTCGTACCCCCGGCAAGGTCACATCCACGCGATCGGTTCTGAGCCTCTTGTTCTCTGCTTGCAGCGAAAGAACCCCTCGACGACTCTCGAGAAGCTGTTGCACGGCCGCAGTGGTCTCCTTAAGTTGCCTACCTGCGGCAGGTTTCTCATCGTTTGGAAGGTCTCGCATCCCAGAGCGGGCCCGCTGAATAACCGAACCTTGGCCCAGCATCGACTGTTCGATCTCGGTGAGTACTTCAAGCGTTTCAGCCGCGGAAATGACCTCTGCTGCCGTAGCTTGAAGTGTCTGCAAATCGTTGATCATGAGACCGAAAGGCTAGTCGTGTTGGGCCAGTGACATGGCATGAAAAATGATAGATCCCGCCGCGGCCGCATTAAGTGATTCCACATCGTTCGCGAGCTTGATCTCGACGGCAACTTCACATGACTCCAAAAGCGGTTGCTCCAGACCGTGAGCTTCTGAACCGATCAGGATTGCACACAGAGCGGGCCAGCGAAACGAGTCGAGGCTGGTCCCTGCGTTCACGACTGATGCAATCATGACCCGGTCAGCCAAAGAATCCCGCAACGCTGATACGTCCCGAATGACCTTGACACCGGTCCGGAACTGAGCTCCTGCGCCCGCCCTAAGAGCCTTGGGAGACCAAGGATCTGCCGCCTGCTCGCCGGCAACAACCACGTCGAGGCCGAACGATGCTGCGGAGCGGATAAGGGTTCCTACGTTGCCGGGATCAGACACGTCAACGAGGACAGCGACTCGGTCGCCCAATCTTTCGGTCGGTGACGGGATTGCCACGACCGAAACTGGATCCTGAGGATTCTTCGTCGTGCTCAGCCGCTGGAGCACATGAGCTGTCACCTCAACAACTCTGGCACCGGCCACCTCAGCTTGTTGCGCGCATCGTGGGTTGCCCAGAGCGAACACAGTTTGAGGGACGTTGCCAGTCGACAAAGCCTCTTCAAGCAGCTTCGGCCCCTCGAGGAGGGTCAGCTGCCGAGTTCGACGCTCCGCTGACCGGTGAAGGGCAACTGCGTCGAGCACTGACTGGTTTCGAGTGCTACTGAGCCGTTCTGTCATGAGAAAGTGCGAGGGGCCGGTTTCCCGGCCCCTCTGTCACAACTCGTTTGCTAGATCGCGGCCTGTTCAACGACCTGGCTGAATGCGCCTGGATCGTTGACGGCCATGTCCGCCAGCATCTTACGGTCGACCTCGATGTCGTTCTCCTTGAGCCCATGCATGAGCCGGGAGTAGGTGGTGCCGTTCTGACGGGCAGCAGCGTTGATGCGCGCGATCCACAATTTGCGGAAGTCACCCTTACGCTTGCGACGATGGTCATAAGAGTCTTGCATCGCATGCATGACTTGCTCGTTTGCCGTGCGGAAACGTCGGCTCTTGGCGCCTTTGTATCCCTTGGCGCGTTGCATGACCTTTCGGTGCTTCTTAGAAGCATGGACGGAGCGTTTTACGCGAGCCATCTTTACTTCCCCCCTAACAATTTCTCGATACGGGGAGCATCGACCTTGGCGACTTCGACTGAACCGTCGAGTCGGCGGTACTGATTCACACTCTTGGCCAGCTTGAGGTGGCCTCGCCCGGACTGCTTGCGGACAATCTTGCCGCTCCCAGTCTTCTTGAACCGTTTCTTGGTTCCGCTATGCGTCTTGACTTTGGGCATCTGCGCCCTCCGTTTCTTCAATTGGTTCAGCCGTCTCGGCTTCATCCTTTACTGATACTTCTTCGACAACTTCGGTTGCGTCTTGCTCTCCGTCGGGCATTTCTTCTTCCTCAAGAGTTTCGACCAGTTCTTCGCCTTCCAACTCCAGACGCTCAGCCTCCTGCTCAGCTTTTCTTCGAGCCTTGCGAAGTCGCTTCACTTCTGTCATGTTCGGTGAGAGCATCGCGTTCATCATGCGACCCTCTTTGCGTGGTGGCTGATCAACGTTCACGATTGCTCCGAGGTCCTCCACCAAGCGGTTGACCATGTCTACACCCATCTGAGGACGCTCGTTTTCGCGTCCCCTGAACCGGACAGCGACCTTGACCTTGGCGCCCTGATTGACGAACTTCTCAACTCGACGGAGCACCATTTGATAGTCGTGCTCGCCTGTCGAGGGACGAAGGCGTACCTCTTTGATGACGGTCTTCGTCTGGTTCTTCCGAGCTTCGCGGTCACGGACGGACTGTTCATACTTGAACTTGCCGTAGTCCATAAGCCGGCACACCGGAGGGTTCGCGTTGGGAGCCACTTCTACGAGGTCCATCGACAGCTGGTTAGCTAGCCAAAGGGCTTCCTCTATCTTCTTGACTCCGATTTGCTCTCCATCTGGAGCAACAACTCGAACTTCCTTGGCCTTGATGTAGCCGTTTACGCGTAACTTGGCGGCGATACCGCACCTCCGTTGGGGGTAGAAAAGAAAAGAGCAGCGACGTGGGTCACTGCTCTACAGACTGTGCAGCCTGCGCCATCACCGATCATCTCAGTGGAAGGACCTCGACTCACTCGATTGTGGCCGGGTGGGAAGCAACCCGCCTCCGCTTGTTTCTCAATTGTAGACAGCAGGGTAACGTGATGAGCAGCAAATAGCCAGACGCCGCTAGAAGCCAGCGCCAGAGTTCTGTGGTCTCAGCTCCCGGATCGCGGCCGCTGCAATGAGCGCTGCCTCTGCAGCTTCAGCGCCCTTATTGTCTGGGCCAGGTCGGCTGCGATCAATGGCGTGTCTGACCTCTCGTACCGTCAGCAACGCGTTGCCGACAGGGACTCCGGTTGCTATCGAGACCTGCATGAGGCCCGCCGACCCTTGCGTGGCCACATGCTCATAGTGGTCGGTCTCACCCTCCACCACCGCACCAACTGCTACCACCGCGTCGTTGCTTCGGGCGAGCGCACGTGCGATCACCGGAAGCTCCAAGGCTCCAGGCACCTTGACTACGGTGACGTCACTCACATTGTGAGATTCCAACGTTTCGAGCACAGCGTCAAGCATCGGCCCCGTGATTGTTTCATTGAAGGTCGAAAGGGCAACTCCAACCGACAGGCCTGTGCCGTCAGCTGCGGGCTCTACGGTGCGAACGTTCACGATTGATCTCCATAGACATGCCCCATTTTGTCCGCCTTGGTACGCATGTACCGTTCGTTCTCTGGGTTGATGCCCACCACTTGAGGCACAGTTGCTGAGATCTTGAGGCCGTGCCCCTCGATGCCCGCTCGTTTCGTTGGGTTGTTAGTGAGTAGCCGTAGAGACTTGATCCCTAGGTCAGCCAGGATCTGGGCACCAGTTCCATAGTCTCTGGCGTCTGCTGCGAACCCCAACTCGATGTTCGCCTCAACCGTATCGAGCCCCTCGTCCTGCAACTCGTAGGCCCTGAGTTTGTGGACCAGCCCGATACCCCGGCCCTCATGACCACGCATATACAAGACAACGCCGCGGCCTTCTTCTGCGATCTGGGCCAAAGCGTCGTTGAGCTGGACACCGCAATCACATCGGAGGCTGCCGAAGATGTCACCAGTGAGACACTCTGAATGGGCCCGCGTGAGGACGTCTTCTCCGTCACCGATCTCTCCACGGACAAAGGCCACGTGCTCGATTCCGTCCACTAAGGACTTGTAGCCGATTGCAGTGAACTCTCCGAAGCGTGTAGGGATCCGGGCTTTTGACACTCGCTCGACCAGCTTCTCGAGGCTCCGGCGGTACTCGATAAGGTCTGCGATCGATACCACCGCCAAGCCGTGCTCTTGGCCAAACTCCAGCAAATCTGGGAGGCGCATCATGGAACCATCGTCCTTAACCAGCTCCGACAGGATGCCCGATGGGTAAAGGCCAGCCGCCTCAGCCAAGTCCACAGCCGCCTCCGTATGCCCAGCTCGGGTCAGGACGCCACCTGAGTTGTACCGAAGGGGAAATATGTGGCCAGGCCGAGCCAGTTCACGGGGTCGTAGATCATTGTTGATGAGCGCCCTGATCGTCGCCGAGCGGTCAGCCGCGGAGATGCCGGTGGTGGTCCCGTGGAGGTAATCCACCGAAACAGTGAACGCTGTGCGCATACCCTCGGTGTTGTTCTGGACCATCTGGGGAAGATCCAATTCCCGTAGGCGGTCCTCCTTCAGCGTTTGACAGATAATGCCGGAGGTATAGCGAACCATGAACGCCATCTTCTCGGGAGTCGCCATCTCGGAGGCGAGGATGAGGTCGCCTTCGTTCTCGCGGTCCTCGTCGTCAACCACGATGATGAACTCTCCGTTCTTCATCGCTTCGAGCGCTTCTTCGATGGTGTTCAGACTCATTGGTGATTTCCCATTAGCCGCTGGATGTACTTGGCAAGAACGTCAATCTCAAGATTAAGGGTATCGCCAACCTTGACGGAACCCAGATTGGTAACGAGCAGTGTATGCGGTATCAGCGCAACACTGAACGCCTCTGGCTTCAGGGCGGCGATCGTAAGAGACACCCCGTTGAGGGTCACTGAGCCCTTCTCGACGACAAACGGAGCAAAATCTGAGTCGAGGTCAAACCAAAACTCGCTACTGCCGTTCAAGTCTCGGATGTCAGCAACCACCACGGTACCGTCAACGTGCCCCTGCACTATGTGCCCATCGAACCGACCATCTGCGGGCATCGCCCGCTCAAGATTGACTTGGTCACCAGGCTGCAGCCGGCCTAGGTTGCTGCGAGCAAGCGTTTCTGGCACGAGCTCGACGGTGATCTCGGCCCCGTTTAGAGCCACGGCGGTGAGACACACGCCGTTGAAGGACACACTGGCGCCAAGCTGCAGCCCATCGAACAGGCCTTCGGAGCGGACAGTAAGCGCAGCTACAGCAGCTGACCCGCCCATGGAAACCACGCTTCCAACCGCTTCAACGATGCCTGTGAACATGCCTACCTCCTCGTGAATTCACATCGGATATCGGGACCAACCATCCGAACATTCTCAATGACCACGTCGACTCCATCGGCAAGGGTATCGAACGAGCCAGCCAATACCCCACGCCCGCTGCCGCCGGCTACTTTGGCACCGAGATACCAGACGCCTCGGTCAACCAAACCGGAACGCCACAGCGCTGAGTTCAGGGTGGCTCCTCCCTCGGCCAGGACCGAGACGTACCCTTCCTCAAGGAGACCCGCGAGCACCTCGCCTAGGTCAGGAAGGCCGTTCTCATCAGGGGCAACTACAAGAGACCGACCCCATGGGACGTCACCTCCGGTTGTCACCACGAGGGGTTCACGCTCGGCTAGACGGGCACTCCTTGGAAGTGGTGCCCTACCAGCAACCACGACCGGGTGCGGTTGATGGTCTACGTATTGTTCGAGCCTGACGTTAAGCAGCGGATCGTCCGCCCGCAGGGTTCCTGCTCCGATCATGACGGCGTTCAACCCAGCACGAAGCCGATGGGCGTCCTGGCGAGCCTCTTGCGACGTGATCCACTGACTGGTGCCGTCCTTGGCAGCTACTGCCCCATCAAGCGTTAGCCCTGCCTTCATCACCACGTAGGGTCGGCGAGTCCTGAACGAATGGCTGTAATGCAACAAATGCTTCTCCGCTGCTTCAGACTCGAGACCAACCTCGACGAGAATCCCCGCATCTTGCAACTTTGCGACGCCTGAGCCGCTCACAGAAGGATTGGGGTCCAACATGGCGATGACAACCTTGGAGACGCCAGCGGCGATCAACGCGTCGGTACACGGAGGGCTGGTCGAGCTATGCCCGTGCGGCTCCAGAGTGACATAGGCAGTTGCGCCCCTAGCAAGATCCCCGCTCGCTCCGAGGGCCGCAATCTCAGCATGGGGCCGGCCCCGGTTATCAGTGGCGCCCTCGCCAACGATCTCCCCGTTCTTGACTATCACACAACCCACCGCAGGGTTGGGGTGCGGAAACTTCTGAGCAGCTAGGGCAAGCGCTCTTTGCATGAATGCGAGGTGATCCATGCGGCCAGTCTACGGCCGGAGTCGGGGCTGGGAGAAGCCTATTCCACCCGTCGGTCGACCGCGTAGGAAGAGCCAAGCTCTCGCTTAGCGACTTCCTTCATTTCAGCAGCCAGCGCCGACGCTTCCCACTGTGACGCAAGCAGCCGCGTGCGGTTGGTCGCGACGCCAATTGAGATGGACACAATTGGGAACGCTCGCCGCTCTCCGCTGCGGTCGGGCACATTGACGTAGCCGCGCATCGAGTCCTCCGCATCGTAGTAATCCAAGATGCCGCCATCGAAGTCGGTGAGTACTTGTTTGCAGAATTGATCGACTTCATCAGGGTGCAGCAGGGCAATGAAGTCATCACCGCCGATGTGACCGGCAAACGTGGACTCGCTACAGGCTGCTGCTGCTTCCAACATGACATGGGCAGCAAATTTGATGACCTGGTCTCCGCGCAGGAAGCCATAGTGGTCGTTGTAAGCCTTGAAGTTGTCTAGGTCAAGATGAGCGATTGCAAGGGGTTTGCCGGCACTGATTCGTCTGATGATCTCTGCAGTCGCTCTGAAGTTCCCCGGCAGCCCTGTGAGGGGAGAAACGTCTCGCATCATTTTGGATCTGCGGATGACCGACTTGACTCTTGCGACTAACTCCTCGACGTCAAACGGCTTGCGAATGTAATCGTCGGCTCCACGATCTAGACCCTCGATTACGTGGTCGGGGTCGACCTTGGAGGTGAGCAGAACAATCGCAAGTGAGGCTGCCTTCGGGTTCGATCGGATGGCATCGAGAACTCCGAACTCTTCCATCCCAGGCAAAGTCACATCGATGAGCACGACGTCGGGTTGATCGGGGCCGGTGGCGCGTAGGACAACATCTCTAGCCTCAACCAACGAGTCCACCTGGAACCCGGCTGCTTCAAGGTGGAACTGCACGAACGCTGCGGCTTCGGTGTCCGAGTCACCAATGAGGACACGTTTCATCTCGGGCAGTGCAGCGTTACTCCCGGACCCGCTTAGCGGTTCCGGGGGGGCCACCTCGATAGTAGTTGGTGCGTCCATCTTCTCGATTATCCCGTTTTTTCAGCTGATTCTTGTTCTAATCGTACCCGGCTCACACCCGATAGGATCGAACTCCTCTGTTCTCTATCGGTTGAGAAAAGCGCCAACAGAAGGCTATTTCGACGAATTCCCCAAGTTTGACTACTGGTCGTCAACGTGGAATTCAAGGTCGGATTCTGCTGATAAACATGCCATCAGTTGGGGAGATATGAGGTCCGAGGAGCAGGCCGTTGCCCCAGGTTCTCCCAACGGACATGGTGGGAGCTTCCGCATCGAACTTTGAGCTCACTGCAACCGTCTCGGCCGTCGTTACGGTGCACACCGAGTACACCAACAAGCCCTCTGGTTTGAGCAGCGACAGCGCCGAAGACACGAGTTGGACTTGGATAGCTGCGAGGCGCTCAACATCTGCCAGAGTCGCTCTGAACCGTAGCTCCGGCCTCCGTCGCAGTGTCCCCAAGCCGGTGCACGGAGCGTCGACCAGCACCCTGTCGAAGCTTGCAGGGGCGAGTCCGGTGGATCGACCGTCGGCCACCATCCACTCAGCGTCCGGCACGCGCACTGCTGCGTCCCGAGCTCTCCGAGGGTGACGATCATTGGCTACCACCAACCCTGTTGGGCCAACCAGATCCAAGATGTGCTGGGTCTTTCCTCCCGGAGCCGCGGCGAGATCTAGGACTCGGTGTCCCTCTTCTAAGTCGAGGGCGTTGCCCACAGCCACCGAGGCAGGATCCTGAATGTATCCGGACCGAGGTGGAGCATCGCAAAGCCACGCTCCAGCAATCGCTTCCACCCGCTCGCCGTCAGGCTCTTGGCCTCCTGGAGGCACTCGCACTCCAACTTTCGGGGGCAGGTTTGACGCTTCCAGGAACGAGAGCGCCTCATCTTCACCCAACGCTGAGCGAAGATCGTTGACAAACCAAAGCGGGAGCGACGCATCTTCTGCGATGGATCCGACGCTACCCAAGTCTTCCCCCGCCTTGCGAAGCACCGCGTTCACCAAACCAGCCGCCTTGGGTTTCTTCAGCTCCCGAACAGACTCAACACAGTCCGATACAACATGGGCCGGGTGTGTGCCCAGCATGATCTCAGCGACGCCAACCCGAAGGAGGTCGAGTACGGGGTGCTCTAACCGACCAAGCGGCCGTGACGTGTGCGTGGCCAGAATCCGATCAATTCGGCCAAGCCACCGCAAGGCATGGAACACATTGGCCCGGATAAGTACCGCATCTCCTGACCTCTGATCCTTCGTCCAAGAGTCGATGAGCACATTCGCGTACGCACCACCCCGCAAGACGCGTCCAAGGATCTGGGCGGCCGCGGTTCTCGGCCTCACCGCCACTGCGCGGCTCCAAGGCTGTCTTGTCGACCTCGAGCCCAGTCAGCAGCGCTCATACGCTTTCGCCCCGGCGCCTGCACTTCGGCGAGCAACACACATCCGTCTGCCACACCAAGAAGAACCCCCCTCCGATGAGCCAGCATGTCGCCGGGAAGAATCGGGTCATCAGACTCCCAATGCCTCGCCCCGAAGACCTTGATACCCCCTTCGTCGTTCTGGAGCGTTGCCCCCGGTTTCGGGTCAAACGCGTGCACCGTCCGGATGAACTCGGCAACGCCCATCTCAATCGACAAGACGGCATCGGCCGATCCTATCTTGGCCGCGTAGGTGCTCTTCCCAACCTGTGGCTGCGCCACAGCTGTGCCCTCAGCGATCTGCTCGATCACTGCCAAGACCTCCGCTGAACCCACGGTTGCGAACACTGCCGTAGCTTCACCCGCAGAGAGTCCTCCAATTGGAATCTGCACCTGCGAGTAGACGGGGCCCGTGTCGAGTCCCGCATCCATCTCCATGACGCTCACTCCCTGGTCGAGATCCCCCGCAAGCATCGCTCGCTGAACCGGGGCGGCTCCGCGCCATCGGGGCAGCAGCGAGAAGTGGAGATTCAGGAAACCGAAGGTCGGCTGGCTCAGCATCTCTTCGGGGATGATCATTCCAAACGCGACTACCACAGCGAGGTCAACATCGGAGAACGAGACGGACATGAGCTCACCCTTGTTGGCGGGCTTCAAGGTCTCCAGACCAAGACCCTCAGCGGCCAAACCAACGGGCGATGGACGCAATCGCTTCCCCCGAGGGGCCCGACGATCCGGCCTCGTCACAACGCGCACTATCTCATGAGTTTCAGCCAACCGTTCGAGAGTTGGAATTGCAGCCGACGGTGTCCCAAGAAACGCAATCCTCATCAGATCCCTAGTGCGTCCTCTCTGATCTGTTTGAGAGCCCTTCGCTTCCTAACCTTGCCGAGGCGCTCTATGAGGAGAATGCCTTCGAGATGGTCGACCTCGTGCTGGAGCACCCGGCCAAGGAGTTCATCACCGGCGTAAGTGACTTGCTCGCCCGCGGCGTCTTGGGCGGTGGCAACAGCCCAGGCAGGGCGGGTGATGGGCCAGAAGTAGCCGGGCACAGAAAGGCAGCCTTCGTCGTACTCCCACAGTTCCAAGGCATCTTCGGGGATGGTGACTTCACCCATTGGGGTCTGATACACATCACCAGGCACCACCTCGACAAGCTCGGGATTGATCAATACCTGGGGCCCGCCTCCGGTGTCGAACACTGCTACACGTCGACCGATGCCAATTTGAGTAGCTGCGAGACCGACTCCTGGGGCGTCGTACATTGTTTCGAGCATGTCCTCGACGAGTTGGCCCAACGTCTCATCAATGTTCGCGACTGCCTTGGTCTTTGAGCGCAACACGGGATCGCCGAACGTCCTGATGGGAAAGATAGCCATAGGCCAGAATGCTAGCGGTCAGCCGGCAACTCAAACCGCCGAACTTCGACTAGCTCTCCAGCTCGACGCCAAGCCCGTCCGCTATCCGATTGACATAGGCGTAGTAGGCGACCACTTCGCAGATGTGAAGGATGTCGGTATCGGTGAACCCGACGTTCCTAAGTTCTATGACGTCGCTCTGAGTCACAGACTGAGGGGTGGCTGTGAGCTTCACGGCGTACCCGAGCATGGCCGTCCTAGCGGTCGAGAGGCCAGCCGTCGTCCAATCTTGCTCGATAGCTAGCAACAGCTCGTCATCCTTCAAGAGGCGCCGCAGACCGCGGCGATGATGCACTACTCAGTAGTGGCACTCATTGTGGAGCGAGACCACCAAAGCCACCATCTCGCGTTCGACCTTCCTGAGGGTCTTCGTCCCCGACATGACCGCGGTGTAGAGCCGGTTGTGCGCATCGAGACCAGCAGGGTGCAAGGAGTGGACCGCCATGATGTTGTCCACCTCGCCCGTCGAGACGTCTCGGGTTAGGTCAAAAAGCTCCCTGAGCGTCTCGGGCGAATCCTCATCGTCGGCAACGTGCGTTATCCATGACATAGAACCACCATAGGGCCTACAGCGTCACAGATCGAGCGGGTCGACATCGATGCGCAGTTTTGCCCCCTGGCGCCTTAACCAATCGGCTACTTCTCGAAGTCGACCCTTGACTTCGTCTAGGTCGGGACCCTGCACCAGCCACCGAGCACCATCATTCGATTCATGGGGCCCGAAGACATGGACGGTGCTGCTTTGCACTTCCGCCATCCGCTGGGCGGTTTCGGGCGGCCCGCCCCGCACCTCAACCACAATGATGGCGCCGCATGGCGGGAGGCCGAGCGCCTTGCGATCAGCGAGTTCTGTTCGAATGAACGCCTCGACATCTCCCCCTTGAAGCGCCTGAATTCCCGCTGCTGAAGGGGACAACGTTTGGACGAGGATACGTTCCCGTGCCAGAACCGCGACGCGAGCCATGGTCCTTAGCGCATCCTCGGCAGCTCGATAGTTGGTACCGAAAATCATGGCATCAGCATCGACGATGACGGCTAGATCCACCCCGCCTATCCGCGGTAGGTCGGCTTCGGTGACAGCGGTAATCAACCGCCCTTCTCCCAAGACCCCAACGTCACTCCCCCAGA
>CAXMPE010000068.1:0-3603 GCA_964195245.1 uncultured Verrucomicrobiales bacterium
ACCCGGGACGGCTATCCCCACCCCAAGAGGCGGCGACGCCACCTCTCCAAGGACCGACACCATCAATCGATTCAGCTCAGATACAGCCTCAGAGCCCTTGGGATTGAGAACTGTCCCCTTGGTATGACCCAAGAGCTTTCCATCGAGACCGAACGTAGCGCAACTGAACGTGGGCTGCGTGAGGTCGAACGCCACTACCACGCGACCGGCCCGAGCCACTTTCAGCATGGTTGGCGGTTTGCCGCCCGAGGACTCGACTATCCCATCCTCTACTACGAGACCCTCGTCCAATAACACCGCTGCTATTTCGGACACCGTCGCCTTGGACAGGCCGGTGAGTCGTGCAAGATCGGCCCGGCTCGCTCTGCCGGCCGAGACAAGTTGTTGCAGGACTACACGCCGATTCTTCTCCCTGGCCACTGGGAGATTCGTCCTCTGCTGTGGTCTGAGTACCGAGTCACCCTGCATGCTCACCTCGGATGAATATTGCTGGTCTTGGCCTCCTAGGAAACACGCATCCCAGTATCAGGATCAAAGAAGTGGAGCTTGGTGGTGTCGACTACCAGCCTCAGCGTCTCACCTACAACAGCTCTGGCGTCGGGCGACACTCTGGCAGTGAAAGATTGGGTGTCGCCGAGCGAACTCACGTCCTGGCCCGAGTCAGCCAACAGCTCCTCAATGTCTTGAGTCACCACTGGCGGCGAAGGCAATTGAGCGTGGACAAATGTCTCTGCCCCAAGCCGTTCTGCCAGGGTAACTGTGACTCCAATCGTCCTGTCCGGAGCTTCGCCGACAAGCTCAGCCGCCACAAAGTCCCCTGGACGAATCCCTACGACCACCTGCTTGTCCGAGTATTCTGCCAAGCCGCCGTGGCGGGAAATTGCTTCTGGAGCGACCTTGATTCTCATCCCGCCTCCGTACTCGACAAAGGTGTCTTCGCCTTCCTTGCTGAAGGTGCCATATGACAGATTCATCGACGGCGACCCGATAAACCCAGCCACGAAGAGGTTGACCGGGTTGTTGTACAGTTCGGACGGCGCTGCCACCTGCTGCAGGTTGTCTGGCCGTGCTGCAGTAACCGGCTTCATAACGGCAACCCGAGTCCCAAGGGTCATTGCCTCCACCTGATCATGGGTCACGTAGATAGTCGTGGTACCCAATCGTTCATGGAGCTGCCCAATCTCGGAACGCATCTGTACCCGGAGCTTGGCATCAAGGTTGGAGAGTGGCTCGTCCATCAAGAATGCTTTCGGCTTCCTTACGATGGCCCGGCCCATGGCAACTCGCTGCCGCTGCCCCCCTGATAGCGCTTTCGGCTTGCGATGCAGGTAGTCCGTGATCTCCAAAGTCTCCGCGGCTGTCCTTACTCTCTCGTCGATCTCATCCTTGGGCCTCTTGCGAAGCTTGAGTCCAAACGCCATGTTCTCATACACCGTCATATGGGGATAGAGGGCGTAGTTCTGGAACACCATTGCGATGTCCCGATCCTTCGGCACAACGTCGTTGATGACATTCCCATCAATGGATATGGTGCCATCGGTTATCTCCTCAAGACCAGCCACCATGCGCAACAAGGTCGACTTTCCACACCCTGACGGCCCTACGAGCACTAGGAATTCCCCGTCATCAATCTCGATGTTCACATCACCAACAGCTCGCGTGCCATCGGGGTAAACCTTGCCAACCTTCTCCATACTGATATGCGCCACAGCTTCTCCTACTTAGTTCGGATTCCATACTAACTCTATGTCCGGCCCTTTGTTCTACTAACCCGTGCCATTGTGGACGCGATGTCTTGCGCGTCTAATATCCTTCGAGGAACGGGACTGATGGGCTGCCAACAGTCGGACTACCCAGGACTGGACATCAGATGAGAGCCATCACCTTCTCAAAGTACGGGCCTCCCGACGTTCTGCGTCTCAGCGAGGTGGAAAAACCTAGTCCCAAGGACGATGAAGTTCTGATTCGTGTGAGGGCGGCAGAGGCGACCAAATCGGACTGCGAGATGCGCAGCTTCAAGTTTTCGGTGAAGTGGTTCTGGCTGCCACTGAGGCTCGCATCCGGCGTGAGAAGCCCAAGGCGACAGACACTCGGGGGCTATTTCTCGGGTGAGATTGAGTCAGTGGGAAGAGACGTAGCCGAATTCTCCACGGGCGACCAGGTGTTTGGCGCAGCCGGTCTAAGACTGGGCGCCTATGGCGAGTACGTGGCCTTACCAGCCAACTACACCATCGTTGCCAAGCCCGACAACATGAGTTTCACAGACGCAGCAGCTGTACCGCTGGGCGGACTTAATGCACTGCATTTCCTGCGACTCGCAAAAATACGGCCGGGAGAGAAGGTTCTGGTGAATGGTGCCGGCGGGAGTATCGGAGCCCATGCAGTTCAGATCGCCAAGTCGATGGGCGCAGAAGTCACCGCGGTTGATAGCGCCATCAAAGAGGACTTCCTGCGGCAAATGGGCGCGGAGTACTTCGTTGACTATCAAAAAGAGAACTTTGCGACCCAGGGCCGGACGTATGACGTCGTTTTCGACATGGTTCCAGCAAAGGCCTACACCCGCAGCATCAAGGTGCTCAATCCCAATGGACGCTACGTGTCGGCAAACCCCAGCCTTTCCGTCATGCTTCGATCTGTCTTCACAAATAGATTCAGTAATAAGACAGCAAGGGTCACGTTCGCAGGGGAAACAAGAGCAGAACTGACAACCCTCAAAGAGATGATCGAAGACGGCAAAATCAAATCGATTGTCGACAAAGTCTATCCAATGGAGCAAGCAGCAGCCGCTCATACCCGGGTAGAGACTGAGCAACGCCTCGGCGCAATCGTGATCCGCCTTCCAAACGAGGAGTCGCTGGATCAGATAACTCTCTAGCGCGAAAGGATGATCCGGGTTCAGGAACTGCCCGGCGTCAACTTGAGAACGGGCTCGCTTAGGGGATGTACTCAATCTCTCCGGTGAACGTCTCGGCGTTGTCGGATGGTGAGAAATCCCCATTGCCCTGAAGGCCTACGAAGTCGCCGGTAGATTCCAGCATGCTCCAAGGACCGCTGGATCAAAGTCGGCGGTGAAGGTACCCTCCTTGGGGCCAGAGATACAGGTCATAGTCTTGAGAACACTGTCTGGCCATCAACCAATGTGGGACGTGAGCGAAGCGAGCGCCATCATTGCCAGGAGCCTTCGGCTCCTGTGGCGTCTCCGACGCCATAAAGGAGAGGGGATTCGAACCCCTGACCCCCGCCTTGCAAAAGCGGATCGGGGTGTTTCGGCTAAGCCTATGGAATATGGGGTTCTGACGTTTGAAGCTGATTTTTCGGGCTAATCGCTTGTTGAATCGGGTGCATTCCGTTGCAATGATTGTGTCCTCTTGGGATGCTTGTGGCCACTTTTTGGCCACTTTTTGGCGCCTCGGTTCACACGCAGAAAAGCCCCCTCTTAGCCTGTCATCTCAAGGGCTTTGCAATACCCAATACCGCCCACTCAGGCCCCCTCTAAGCCCCCTAGAACGCTCTCAAAGGCGTCCTACTCCCCACCCTCAACAGAGTGCCGCTTTGAGGAAATCGAGCCCTTCCTCATGAAAAATCTGGGTGTCCGCCCGCCAG
>CAXMPE010000069.1:0-11197 GCA_964195245.1 uncultured Verrucomicrobiales bacterium
GCTCGGAACATGGAACCGAGCACCGGAATGTCGAATGTTGCCGGAGCGGTAAGGCTCGGCGACTGGGTTATCGACCCCCCGTACTTGGGGAAGAACAAGTCGGACCCGTATCGCGTCGCCACAGCCAGGACGTTGATCGCCACACCAGCGATGATGTGATCCACTTGGAAGCTCACCGTGGCTACAGCCATGATCAACCCACCAATAGAACCTGCGGCAGCGGCCAAAACCAGCCCGAACCACGGATCGACAAGGATGGTTCCCACAGCGCCAGCCCAGGTACCAACAATCATCATCCCCTCAAGTCCGATGTTCACAACACCGGCCCGCTCGGAGAAGATTCCTCCGAGGCCCGCCATAAGAATGGGGATCGACCAAGCAACCGCAATGGACCATGTGCCGCTCGACGTGATGTCCGACGTTGGTGTCTTGGCAAAAGTCTGAGTGACGGCAAGTAGCATCACCCCAGCAACACCGAACAACATGAAACGCACGCTTCTGCTCTTCTTCAGGTTGAACTTCCCTTGTGCTTCAATCGCTGTTGACGTCATGACACCACCTCCTTTATCGCGTCGCTGGCCGCTCGCAACTCCTCTTCAGCTCGCTTGCGTTCGATAACCGCGTAGGCGATAACAGCAGCGAGGATGACAACCCCCGTCATGAGGCCCACCACCGCTCGAGGCGCATCTCCCCGCACTTCGAGTACTCCCGATGCAACATCAAGCCAGGCAAACACGAAGGCCGACACCGCTATTCCGACGAGATTGTTCCGGCCCAACAACGCCACTGCGATACCGGTGAAGCCCATTCCCTGTACAAATCTCAGGTTGTAGTTGTGCTCAAAGGTAAGCAACTCTGTCATCCCAATGAGGCCAGCGACTGCCCCTGAAAGCACCATTGCCAAGATGACGGTCCGCTTTGGGTTCACGCCGCTCGACTGCGCCGACGTTGCCGAAATCCCTGTTGCCCGGAGGTCGTAACCCCATCTTGTTCGGCCGACGAACAAGTGGAAGACCGCGCCCACGACAATCGCAACGAAGATGAAGCTTGAGAGGCCCACCCGTCCATTGTCAACCGTGAACAAGACCGGGAACCAGCCCGATTCGGCAATCTCGGGGAGCTTTGTCTCAAGGCTTTGGCCATCGCCCTGAACCGACCATCTGCGAAGGAGGAAGGCAGTGGCGCCCGCGACCGCAATGGCGTTGAGCATGATGGTAGAAATGACTTCGTGAACTCCTCGACTGGTCTTCATCACCCCCGCAAGTCCCGACCACAAGGCACCAACAGTCATGGCAGTTACCAAGATCAAAGTGATTTGAAGCGGTGCGGGCAGGTCGACGGACGACCCAACCTTTGCGGCGACAATGGCGGCGAGTATGTACTGGCCCTCAACGCCGATGTTGAACAAGTTCATCTTGAAGCCGATTGCAACAGCTATCCCTGAGATGAAGAACGGTATCGAACGGTTGAGGACTGCAACGAGGGTCACGCCTCGAGACCCGTACTCCGCCATATTGGAGAAAGCTTCAATCGGACTGACACCAGTAGCTAGAAGTATGGCTGACGAGAAGAGAACAGCGGCCAGCAGAGCTATTCCCGGCGCTGCCAAGGTGTACTTGATCTTCGCCAGCATCAGTTATCTCCCTGGGTTGCGGCACCGGTCATGTAGCTACCGAGTTCTCGAGGAGTCACCTTCGCTGGGTCCAACTCTGCCACAATCTCACCGTGGAACATCACAAGCAGCCGGTCCGACAGCCCAATGAGCTCATCAAGATCCGCTGAAATGAGCATCACAGCCAGACCGTCAGCTCTTGCAGCCCGCAGGTCTTCCCAGACCGCAGCCTGGGCACCGACATCAATTCCTGCTGTTGGATGAGCAGCCAACAGGAGGCTGATATCGGCAGTCATCTGACTACCAACAATCAGCTTTTGCTGATTCCCGCCCGACAGAGCGTGCGCAGAAACCAGGGCGTTCGGGGTGCGAACGTCGAACTTCTCAATGACATCCTCTGCGTGCAACCTCGCGGCCTCGGGATCGATCCAGAAACCGCGCTTGACGAAGGGTGTTTGTGTTTGATGGCCGAGCATGTCGTTTTCCCACAGTGGAGCAGACAACAGCAGGCCTCGGCGCTGCCGGTCTTCAGGAATGTAACCCATTCCCGCTTCACGACTCCTGCGAACCTTCCAGTTAGTGGCGTCCTCACCGCTGAACGTCACCTTTCCGCTCTCGATCGGAGAAATACCAAGCACAGCCTCAACAAGTTCGCCTTGGCCATTGCCCTCTACGCCCGCAATCCCGAGAATCTCTCCAGCGTTAATAGTCAGCGAAACATTCTTCACGATGTCTCGTCCGTCGGGACCCACCGTGGTAACCCCAGCCAGCTCCAACACCGTTGTGTCGGTGACCGTGGACATCTGCGTGCCTGGGTCGGGCAGCTCCGAACCCACCATGAGCTCAGCAAGGTCTTTCGCAGTCACATCTTCTGGCTTCACGGTGGCGACTGTCTTACCGCGGCGAATCACGGTGATGGTGTCTGAAATCTCGAGTACTTCTGCGAGCTTGTGATCGATGAACATGATTGTGTGGCCTTGCGCCTTGAGTTCTCGCATGTTCTGGAAAAGCGCTTCCACTTCATGAGGAACTAGTACAGCCGTAGGCTCGTCCAAGATGAGGATCTTGGCTCCGCGGTAGAGCACCTTGATGATCTCAACCCGCTGTCGCTCCCCCACTTCAAGCGTTTCGACTAAGTCGTCCAACTCGATGCTTAGCCCGTAGTCAGAAGCCAGCTTGCTGATGTCCTCATGGGCTTTTTTGAAGTCAATAACGCCGTTGTTGGTGGGCTCGGCTCCCAGTATGACGTTCTCAAGTACCGTCAGGTTGTCGGCCAGCATGAAGTGTTGATGCACCATGCCAATTCCGAGCTCGATTGCCTCGGTGGGTGAGCTCAGGACGACCTCTTCTCCCCGCACCTTCATCACGCCTTCGTCGGCGGGTTGCATGCCGTAGAGAATCTTCATGAGGGTGGACTTGCCGGCCCCGTTCTCACCGCATATCGCGTGAATCTCACCATCTTCAACGCTAAGTTCGACCTTGTCGTTGGCGATCACGCCAGGGAACCGCTTGGTGATACCTCTTAGCTCAACCGCGAGGGTGCTCATTGATGTGCTAGTCCTTTGCTCTCCTGAAACAGAACATCCCAGAGGGTAGACCCTCTGGGATGTTCAAGTTCTCGCAATCGCCCTACTTGGGCGAGGAATCTTTTAGGGAGCTTCTGGCACCGTAACGGAACCGTCAAGGATGGCAGCCTTGGCAGCCTCCAGCTCGTCGGAGATGTCATCAACAAAGCCACCGCTTGTGGAGTAGTCAATGCCACCATTGGCAACGTTGAAGGTGGAGAACCCACCAGCAAACTCTCCAGCGACCTGAGCAGCAATGGTCTCAAAGACAGCAACGTCGACCCTCTTGAGCATGGACGTTAGGACGTACGGAGCATTGTCACCAGCGGTGAGGTACTGATCGGAGTCAACTCCAATGGCCCACACGTGCGTGTCGTTTGCTTCGGAGTAATCCTTGGCTGCCTGGAACAGACCACCACCGGAGCCACCAGCTGCGTGATACACAACGTCGGCGCCGCCTTCGTACATGGCCTGGCCTACAACCTTGCCTGCAGCAGGATCGTTGAAGCCAGCGAAGTCAGGCGGAAGCGTGAGGTACTGAACATCAACCACAATGCTCGAATCGACGGAAGCAACACCAGCTTCGAACCCAGCCTGGAACTTCTCGATGAGCGGAATCTGCACTCCACCAATGAATCCAACATGTCCGTTAGTGGACTTAAGAGCAGCTGCAACACCTACGAGGTACGAGCCCTCATGCTCAGCAAAGCCCAGCATCACAACGTTCGCGGGAGCATCAGCGATGAACCCATCGACGATCGCGTAGTTGGTGTCTGGGTTGGCAGTGGCAACGGACAACATTGGAACGTCGAACAAGAAGCCAACTCCAAAGACCAGATCATGGTCCTCTGATTGCAGAGCAAGTAGCTCTTCACGGTTGGAACCGTCAACATTTGCAGCAGCTTCGTTGAAGTTGATGTTCAACTCGTCTGCAGCCTTCTCAATACCAACAGCGGCTGAGTCGTTGAATGACTGGTCGCCACGGCCACCAATATCAAAGACGAGTCCAATCTCACCGGCTGACTCATCACTACCACCATCGCTGCTACCGCAGGCTGCGGCAACAAGTGCGAAGACAGCAATGATTGCTATCAATCCCTTGCGCTTAAACATAAGAACCTTTCAAAACGTTCTGAGTAATGCTCGTCGTTCTCACAACGAGTCGATAAAGGTTACCCCGAATTGTGCTTTTTAGCACCTTGAAACCGACCCTCTCCCGCGCTGAGGCTCTGCGCGACGATCAACGCCGTGAAGCCGACCAGCAGAGTCTTGGTCAGCGGAGCAAAGGGACTCCACCACAGCGGTGGATCAATCACCCCCGATAGGATCCCCAGTGCGATCAACCCTACGCTCTCTGCGAGCAGCAGGCGAGACAACCAGCGCCCCCGCAATACCACGGTGAGTAAGCCCACGAAGACTTCCAACACGCCTAGGCCTAGGAGGAGCTGCGACGGCTCTCCCCGCCCACCCGTCAGGGTGTCCACAAGGTCAAGGTCGATGGGATTTTGGAAAAGGATCTTGGGAACAAGACCCTGGAATACCCATACGAAGCCAATACCCCCAACCGTCACCCCCAAGAAGCCTCGGTTCCAGCCAGACGAACGCAGTTGGTAAGCCAGATAGGTCACGAGTACCAAGAATCCGTTGAGGACGATATGCCCGAACGGATGAGTAAGCAGCGTGGAGTCGGCGAGGGCAGACAACCCAGACACGCCGGCGATCATTGCTGCATGAGCTGCCACGACTCTTCGTGATCGAATACCGCGTAACGCTGACGCAGCCAGGACCGCCGTCATTGTCTGAGCCACCCAAACCGCCCATTCACCAATACCAAGCAGGCTGGCGAGACGGATCACTTCATCTCGAGCCGACTCAGCGACCAGCATCGAGACGAACGTACTTGCCCAGATCAGTGCAAGGAAGAGTTCCAATTGACGCGCGCTCGAACGAGCTCGCACCACCTATCGCTTCCCCAGCACCGCGCCGTACACAAACCCCATTGGCCCCATTCTCCACACCTGCTCGAGAGCGAGAGGCTGATTCTGGAAGAGCACCTCGGGAGGGGGCAATTTGTCCATCGACCGATGCAGGTAGGCGTACTCTTCTCGAGCCCCAACCAACATCCCGATAAGCGGGAGAAACATAGCCGACCCGAGGCGATGCAATCTTGCTAACGCCTTGTTCTTCGGCCTCGTGAGCCCGATCACAACAAGTTTCCCACCAGGTTTCATCACCCGAGACACCTCTGAAAGTGTTTCAGGAATAGAGGTGAGGTTCCTGAACACGTAGGCCGAGAACGCTCCGTCGAATGAATCATCTTCGAACGGAAGTCTCTCACCGACCGCTGCCACCCTCGCTTCAATAGGCGACAACCCCAACATCTCACTGACGGGATCCAACGCGACAACGGACCTATCGCCAAACACGGCCGAACCGGCGCCTGTTCCACTCCCTAGGTCGAGCACCGAGCCCTCCGGAAGTGAGGCGATACCTCTAAGCCGCCACTTCTGGTCCTGTCCAAAGGACATCACCCTGTTCAAGGTGTCGTATCGTTTAGCGATCTTGGCAAAGATCGGGTCAGTCGTTGCGCTCATGCGCTCATGCGCCCATGAATTCGAAGCCGGTGTAGGGCACAAGAGCCTCGGGGATTCGAACAGTACCGTCTGCCTGCTGATGATTCTCCATGATGGCCAGCATGGTCCGACCTACAGCAACGGCCGTCCCGTTGAGCGTGTGGACCGGAATATTGCCATTCTCCGTCTTGGTTCGAATCTTGAGCCGCCGCGCCTGAAAGTCAGTCGTGTTTGAACACGATGTGATCTCTCGATAGGCATTCTGCGAAGGGATCCATGCCTCGATGTCGTACTTCTTAGCTGCCGACGCGCCCAGATCCCCAGCTGCCACATTGAGTACTCGATAGGGCAACTCAAGTGCTCGCACGATCTTCTCTTCCATGGAGAAGAGAAACTCGTGCTCGTCCCATGAGTCCTCAGGAGAGCTGAAGCTGAACATCTCGACCTTATCGAACTGGTGCACCCGGAAGATGCCTCGGGTGTCCTTACCGTACGTCCCCGCCTCGCGTCGAAAACAACTCGAGAAGCCCGCGTAACGAAGTGGCAGCCGCTCGAGATCCAGAATCTCACCTGTGTGAAGGCCCGCAAGAGCTACCTCTGAAGTGCCCACGAGGTAGAGATCGTCGTTGCTGAGTGCGTAGACCTGCTCTCTCGCCTCAGGAAAGAACCCTGTGCCTACAAGTGCCTCCTCCCTCACAAGGACCGGCGGAACCACCGGAGTGAACCCGCTCTCTGCCAGGGTGTCGAGAGCCCAGCGGACGAGCGCCAACTCAAGGAAGACCGCCTCGCCTTTCAAATACGCGAAACGACTCCCTGAAAGGCGGACGCCCGCAGCCACATCAATGATATCCATCTCCTCCCCGAGGTCTTGATGATCCTTCACCTCGAAGTCGAACACTCGGGGCTCACCCCAACGCGAAACCTCCGCCGAATCCGCCTCGTGAAGCCCATCGGCCGCGGAGGCATGCGCCGGATTGGGAACCTGCATCCAAAGCTCGTTGAACTCTGACTCAACTTCATCAGCCTGTCGACTGAGATCCTTCTGGCGTTCGGACAACGCGGCTGCAGCAGCAATCGCTCCCTGCTTCTCATCCTTGGGCAGCGCCGCTATCTGCTTTCCGGCGGCTTTCTGCTCAGATCTCACTTCATCAGCGGCGTGACGTAGTTTCCTAACCGATGCATCAAGCTCCACCAACAGGTCGACATCTAGAGAACTCCCCTTACGGACAAGGGCGTCCTTCAGAAGTTCGGGGTTCTCACGCAGTAGGGAAATGTCGATCATGGGGAATCAGTTCGATGGGGGGCTAACTTCAAACTCGATTGAGTTCTGTTGAATTGTAATCCCCGCCTCGGTGGTCAGGACGGCAGCTAATTCGAACACGACCCCAGCCTCGACCTCGAAGCCAATGAACGAGAGAGCACTGCTCCCATCCAACGTGATTCCAACCGACGACTGTGTCTGGGTCGAATCACTGCCGATGAGCGTGACCACGAGAACGAGTCCGGTCTCAACGTCAGTGCCTTGATTGGAGAGCGTCACTTCAACGTCCAGCAGAGCTGTGTTTGGCAAGAGCCGAAGTCCTTCTGATGTGGTGTCTCCGACGAGCGCTGGAGTGGTATTTGAGAACAGAATGGTCACGCGCTGTTCTGAGTTCATACTCGGGTTGGTCCGAAGAGCGTCCACGATCCCGTCAAGCTGATCCCCTGAACCCAGGGTTGAGTTCAGGTACAGAACCTCAGGGAATGGAGACCCGCCCAGGCTCGTCGCCGCCCTGAGCGCTTGCACCTGTTCAACGAGGCTCTTGTAGATAGCATCGCCCACCTGAAGCCGAGCTACGGCCGCTCGTAGGTCGATCTCAGCCGCCGGGTCTCCAGCCGGAATCCGAGTAGCTGCAGATTGAAAGTCCGTCAGACCTGATCGCCATGTTTGCAAGGCCAAATTGATGAGTATTCGAACCTCCTGAGCATCTTGAGGCAGCTCATCATCTACCGCTTCGAGAGCAGCAATATCGTCGTCAAGAGACGATCTGAGTTGATCCAGCGTGACCACCAGGGTCTCACGGTCCACTGACTTGTCACCCACTCCCAAATAGAGGACTTGGAACGAAGAAGCCCTAGCCGCCTGACTGTCAGAAACGTCACGCACCTGTTCAAGGTAGGCACCCGAGGAGAGATTATCTTGGGAAATGTTGCCCACCCACCAAGCGAGCGCGACAAGAGAGACGATGATCGGAATAATGAAACGCCGTTTTGATCTACCACGGCGACGGTTCTCTATCTCAGGGAACATGGCTCATAACCTACTGGTACAAAAGAGGAAGAAGGGGCGAAGAGACCAAAGTGTAGCCCCTATCTCGAACGCAGAGAGGTCGTCTCGCTCCCCCAAAGCCCACTCCCGGGAACCACTGGGGCCTCTTCCACCAACTTGGGGCTTGGAGTGGTGGAGGGTGTAGTTACACTCTGCTGAGGACGTCCAAGGGACCATTCAAATGGCGAGCGACAGCACGAAACCACCACGAATGCCACCGCGCTGGTTCGTCCGCCTCGCCTGGGGCATCCACCGGCGCCTGTACCGCTATTCCGGTGGCCGGTTCGGCCTCAGGGCTGCAAAGGATGACCGATACGGGATGATGCGCTTGACCACTACCGGGCGCCGCAGTGGTGAGGAGCGCAACGTAATCCTCGGGTATTTCGAAGATGGTTCGAATCTCGTCACCTTGGCGATGAACGGCTGGGGCGACGGTGAGCCTGCTTGGTGGCTCAACCTTCAAGCGCATCCCGACACCAGCGTTCAACTTGTGGGCGGTCCCCGAGCGGTCACGGGCCGCGCGGCGCAAGGGGATGAGCGTTCGAGGCTGTGGGCCCGATGGCGCGAGATCGATACGGACTTAGACGCCTACGCAGCCCTCCGTTCTGACGAGACCGCTGTGGTGGTTCTGGAGCCAACCCGAAGCGCCGACACCTAATACTCCCCCGAACGGCCTAGCCCAGCGGTGCTGAGGAAGCATCTTTGAGCTGAAGTGGGCGAAGGGGGACTCGAACCCCCACGAGCTTGCGCTCACAGACACCTGAAGCCTGCGCGTCTACCAATTCCGCCACTCGCCCGAGTGTGTCGGCAATCTTACTGCGCGGTAGGCACAACGGGGTTCGGCTTCACCGAACCTCCATCACCGTCTTGCCAACCTGGAGACTGTCGCTCTTGCTGAGGACAACAGGGTTCGTCACCCTCCTACCGTTGAGATAAGTACCGTTTGTGCTGCCGAGGTCATGGAGAGTCAGCCGATCCTCCTCTGATACCAAGCGAAGATGAAACTCTGACGCGTACGGGTCGTCTAGAAGCACGTCGGCATCGTCGCTTCTACCAAAAGTCAACGCATCCTTGATGATGTAACTCTCGCCTGCTTGTGACTCGGACCGAACAAACACTATCTCGTTCTTCGTTCTCTTCTGACTTGGCGTGAGCGACCCAACATGACGCGACATCGAGCGCGACACCTGCCAAACAAAGACGAACAGCAGCGCCAGAAATATGAGCCTAAGAAGGGTTAGGACAAACCCCGTCATATAGCTTGCTCCCTCACCGCTTGGGACCGCTTCAGCCGGAACTCTACCGAGCCAAACCGAATCACATCGCCAACGTTGATCGGTGTTTGACCAACCACCTCGTCACCGCCAACGAGCGAGCCGTTTGCCGAACCCAAGTCTTGGATCCAGACCTGCTGGTTCTCCCGAAATATAAGAGCGTGCTGTCGGCTGACGGTGTCGTCGCCGATGATGACATCTGATTCATCACTTCTCCCGATCAAGACCCGGTTGTTCGCCAGATCGAACGAGTTGTGCCCTCCTAGGAGTTGCCCCCACACATCACGCGACCCAGCAGCAGCCGACGGAGTTACGGTGAGCTTGCCTCGAGGAACAGTCGCATCTGCTTCGATCTTGACCGAGATCGGGCCGGCAAGCCGCCATCCCTGGTCCGCAGCGTGTGCTTCGGTCGCCGCTCCAAGAAGGGCCTCCAACTCCTGCAACGAGTTTCCCTCGGCAAGTTCTGAACCGTTCACCTTTAGTAAGAAGTAGTTGGGTGCTTGCGTGCCAGCAATACCATTGAAGGTGGCGAGATCCGCTGCACGCACAATGCGAGCCGTTAGCTCGGCGGGCTGAAGTTGGCCGGGAAAGATGAGCCCCGCAACACGGTCTATCAGCTGTTCAATTACCCGTTCAGCACTGCGAGCCAGTTTCATAGCGTCAGTATGGCAGCGCCTCTCCATCCGCAGACCAAGCAGAACATCTGCAAGCGCTTACGCGTCGCATTCGACGCTACAAGCCCTGGGCTCCACGCGTCGAATGCGACGCTTTGGGGTTTAGAGGGCGGAAGTGAGAGGGGGTTCGGCGCAGAGCGCCTCGATCTCGTCAATGGCGGTGGGGACGCCCGCGCTCATGTTTTCGTACCCGCCTGCGGTCATCAACAAGTCATCCTCGATACGAACCCCAATACCACGGAACTCTTCGGGAATCTCAAGCGACACAGACTCGGCCTTGGCCTTTGCTTCATCATCAAACGCCTTTGCAGCAGCGGTGCCCATTTCTAGCCGACGCGCTACAGCCTCATCAGTGTCACTTTCATACAGCGAGAACTCGACAGAGTCGCGGTTGGGATCCACGTACAGGCCTGGTTCCACCGTGAAGGACATTCCTACCTCAAGGAGAACTGGTGAGCGATTCTTCCACTGGGGGCCGGCGTCGTGGACATCGAGACCGAGCCAATGGCTGGTGCCATGCATGAAATACTCACGGTAATGGTGCATGGCTAGGGACTCTTCAACCGATCTCGGCAGCAGCCCGAGATCTACCAAACCCTCAGTAAGCACCCGGGCTGACGCGTCGTGGACAGCTTTGATGGTGGAACCGGGAGCTGCCACTTCGAAGCTGGCATGCTGGGCAGCCAAGACGATCTCATAGATTGCCCGCTGTGGAGCTGTGAACGTGCCGTTGACCGGGAATGTTCGCGTGATATCTGACGAGTACTGACCGATCTCAGCGGCCGCATCGATCAGCAAGAGATCGCCATCGTTGAGGATCTGGTCGTTCTCGTTGTAGTGAAGGATGCAGGCGTTATCGCCTCCCGCCACGATGGCCGGGTATCCGTCGCGCATCGAACCACGCATCCTGTAGACGTATTCCATGGCAGCTTGGACCTGATACTCATACAAGCCCGGCCGCGCCACCCGCATGGCCTCTCTATGGCCCTCGGCTGAAACCTCACAAGCCCGACGAAGCTCTTTCGCTTCGTCGGCAGACTTACGTAATCGCATGTCGGCGATCATCGGGGTGGGATCGGTCATCGTGGAGGGCACTGGATAGCCAAATCGCTCATTGAAGAAGCCCAAGCCGTCTAGCGCTTTTCGAACATCTGACTCTGGAGTCGACCCCGGGCGAACGAAGACGGCATC
>CAXMPE010000070.1:0-2217 GCA_964195245.1 uncultured Verrucomicrobiales bacterium
CGACCCCACCGAGCCGGCTTTCCAAGTCCACTCTGTCGACGAGCACACCGTGATAATCCGCCAGAGCCTCCAATCGAGCCCTGAAGGCCCATTCGTCTTCCTACTCTTCGGGAATGAGCGAGCAATCCTTGTGGACACCGGACATGGCCAATGGCCGCTCCGAGAAACCGTCGACAGTCTCATCGGGTCATGGCTTGAGCGCCATCCGAGGAGCTCTTACGGTTTGGTCGTCGCTCACAGCCATGCTCACTCAGACCACACTGGCGGCGACGAGCAGTTTGATGGACGAGCGGAAACAACGGTGGTAGGGGCCAAGATCGAAGAAGTGGCTCAGTTCTTTGGTTTTTCTGAGTGGCCCGATCGTTCGGTGAAAGTTGACCTAGGGGGCCGAGAGCTGGAGGTCATTCCATCCCCGGGCCACCATGAGGCCGCAGTCACCTATTTCGACTCGTATAGCGGCGTCCTCTTCACCGGTGACACCGTGTATCCAGGCAGGCTCTACGTCCCCGACATGAAAGCGTTCCTCTCAACAATGAGCCGGTTGGTCAACCTGACCGAGACCGACGGCGTATCCCTCGTGGTGGGCGGTCACATCGAGCTCGATCGCCAAGGACGAGACTATCCACTTGGAGTGAACCAGCACGAGAATGAGGAATCTCCCTTCATACCTCCGGAGCGACTCCGCGCTGTCTTAGATGCTGCCGAGGACATCGCCGAGATCCCGGGCGTCCATCTCTACGACGGCTTCATCATCTACAACGGCAACCGGATTAGAGATCGCTTACGCATGATCGGCCGAGCTCTCTGGTCCCGTGTTCGCGGCCGCTAACTAAGCCTTGACGCGGATCGGCAACTAGCAATCCGATGAGTGTCGAGCTGGTGCCTTCCACATCGCCAGCCACGAACTCCACCATCTTGACAGTATCGAAATCAAACTACGACGGAGACAACAGACCATGAAAGCAATCGTGCAAGGCAAGTTCGGCTCACCCAAAGAAGTATTGGAGATCAAGGAGATCGACATGCCGATAGCTGGGGAAGACGAGGTACTCGTGCGGGCGCACGCCGCCTCTATCCACATCGGCGACTACTACACGATCGGCGGCCTTCCCTACGTCATGCGCCCGGCGTTTGCAGGTATGCGGGCCAAAAACCGAGTGCCCGGCAGCGATATCGCAGGCGTTGTAGAAGCAGTCGGAGCGAACGTCACAAACCTCAAGCCGGGGGACGCTGTCTTCGGTTCGCACAAGGGCGCATTCGCCGAGTACGCGTCCTTCCCCGAAAAGTCTTTAGCGCTGAAGCCAGCCAACCTGACGTTTGAAGAAGCTTCGGCGATTGGGGTGTCCGCCTTCGCTGCTCTGCAGGGTCTGCGTGATCATGGGAACCTCCAGGCCGGACAGAAGGTTCTGATCACTGGGGCGTCTGGTGGCGTGGGAACGTTTGCGGTGCAGATTGCCAAATCTCTTGGGGCCGAGGTGACCGGCGTGTGTAGCACGAGGAATCTAGAGATGGTCCGATCGATCGGTGCAGACCACGTTGTTGATTACACCAAGGAAGACTTCAAGGAAGGCGAGGCGCGGTACGACCTCATCTTCGACAACGTTGCGAACTCCTCGCTGTCAGATACCAGGAAGGTGCTCACACCAACCGGGATGCTGTTGGCCAATGGTGGCAATGTGGGAGGCTGGTTTGGGGGAATCAAAGATCCCATGATGGCGTTTGCGTCGTCACTGTTCGTCAGCCAGCAAGGGAAGCCCTTCCTTTCGATGCCCGACCCAGACGACCTAGCCACGCTCCGAGACCTCGCCGAAGCAGGAAAGATCACACCGATCATTGACAAGACCTACTCGCTGAGTGAAACACCCGAGGCTGTGGCGGCTGTTGGAGAAGGACACGCCCAAGGCAAGACGATCATCACAATCGAGCAAGCCTCCACCTAAGTACGGCCGAAGCCTTCCCGGGTCTCCGAGCTCGAAACCCCGCTATCGGTGGAGACCTGATGGCAGAGACCGAGATTCAGTTGTTCGGCTAACCCTTTCCCACCACCTCTCCAGTACCGGCATGAGCAATATGACAACCACCAAGAACGCCGAGCCAAACAGGTAGCTAGCCACCACATCAGCCGGCCAATGTTCGAGTTGAGCAATGCGAATAGGCCCCATCGATACGACGAGCGTCCACAGCACAACGATGGCGACCCGACGAAACTGGCTAGGT
>CAXMPE010000071.1:0-8228 GCA_964195245.1 uncultured Verrucomicrobiales bacterium
CGAGGGTTTGACGCAGTGTCAGTCGCTCCTTCAGCACAATCAGCGCTACCACCGCTGTAACGGCCGGATACATCCCCGAGATCGCGTTAACGATCGACAACCTTCCCAAGTGGAGGGCCGTGAGCAGACTGAAATTCGCGCCGACATCCAGCACGCCTGCGGCAAGTACTGGCCATCTTCCTGGTCCAGAAATTCTCAAGCTGTCCCCCCGCAAGAGAACAACGGCGACCGCAAGCGGAATCGAAAAGGCTCTAGCGCCAGCTACCGGAGTCAATCCGCTTGCGGCATCTGTCGCTGCGAAAATGACGTTCAGAGCGCCGAATCCCAACCCTGCCCCAGCTGCTGCCCAGAGCAACTTGGCATCCACCGAAGTCTCTGTTCGGCTGCCGCCAACCAAAATGACAGCGATAGCCGCCAGCGCCATCCCAGTCCACTGGAACGAGGACAGGCGACTACCCCCGGCCAGATCAACCACGAGTCCAACCGTCAGATACACGACTCCGGTCACGGGGGCTATCACCGCCATGGTGCCTCTCGCCAACGCAAAGTAGAGAAGGCTTAACCCACCGAGCCCGAGGTAGCCGCCGACTCCGCCGATGAGGAAGTCCCTCCACGACCAGATCTCGGGAGGTAACACCAGCATGACCACGATGAGCACCGGAAGTCCCACGATTTGGGAAGCCGCCACCACCGTCCAAGCTGGGTAACGCTTACTCCCAAGCCCCCCTGCGAAGTCAGCGAGGCCATAGAACACAGCAGTGAGACTTGCTAGAACAGCAGCCACTACTTCGGCTCCCTTGGGATCCGCTCACCTAACACCGCACCGACCGAGTCCCTTATCAACCGAAAGCGGGGAAGACTTTGCCGGTCAGATGTCTTTACGAAGATAGGCTGCGGACGAAGCGCGTCAGTCATCCAAGTCGTTCTGCCATAGCCCGTAAGAACTCCGCACGCTGACGATCCCAATTGGTGATATCTAGGTTGTCAGTAGCGATTTCGAGCAGCTTTCCTTTGGTTGCCGCCACCACCTCTGGGTCCAAACCTTCAGCAGAGAGCATCGTGAGAGCGGCTCCCACTGCGTCAACGCTGACACAAGACAAAAGTCCTCCACCCTCGGCAGCCGCAGCCCCGATCCGCTCGTTGAGTAGCAGGAGCCGAGACAGAATCTGCTGTGATAGCCGGCTAGCGAGCAGCTGTAGACCGTCTGGCCTGTACAAGATGCCAAGACGGGCAGTGGGAATCTCGAAAAAGGAGCTCGACGAACCAACTCGGACATCGCAGGCCATGGCCAGCTCCACCGCTCCCCCTAAACAGGGCCCGTTGAGCGCCGCCACCACTACCTTCGGCAGCCGCAGAATCGTCGAGGTGAGCTCGCTCAGCGCCTCCTCGGCCTCGTCTGCTTGGTCAGGAAGGAGTGCCGTGTCGATCCCCGAGCAGAAGACATCGCCTGCGCCAGTTAACACCACGCCTCGATGGGAACTCGCTTGGAGGAACTCTCTCAATCCAGCCATCAGCTCGAGGGAAAGAGCGTTCTTCCTGAACGGACGATTGAGCGTCACTACAGCAACGCCATCCCTCTCATCGACAATCAGCTCATCCATGCCTGAACGCTAGTCTCCGTTCATGTTCTCTGCCCAAACTTACCGAGCCCGCCGAACTGCCCTCGCAGATCTCGTTGGAACCGGCACGGTTCTACTGCTCGGGCACCAGCCGAGAGCGAGTGTCGCCCCGTTTCGTCAAGAGAGCAGCTTCTCCTACTTTTTCGGCCTTGATGAACCCGACTGCGCCGGAATCATCGATGTAGCAACCGGGGAGTCAGTGTTGTACGGCCATGACCCCAACCTGACGGACATCATTTGGGAGGGGGGTACCCGTCCGCTGGCCGAGAGAACGGCACCGTTCGGCGTAGACCACGTCATGCCCATGAACGCTCTTTCGGCAGACCTCACAATTGCTGATCAGGTGCAACACGTGCCCTCGACACGACCCGCGATGACGCTACAGCTCCAGGCCCTTCTGGGAGTAAGCCGACAAGAAGCTGAGGTCGGCCACCTGCCGCTCATTGAGGCTATCGTCTCACTGCGGTCAATCAAAGCTGCGAATGAAGTTGCCGAGATCGTGACGGCTACCAATCGCTCGAGAAGAGCCCACCTGATCGCGATGAGAGCCACTCAGCCAGGCCTGATCGAGCGAGACGTGGTGCGGGCAATGCGTTCAGACGCCGCAAGGCTGGGATATCTAGAGGCGTATGGACCGATCTTCACTGTGCGCGGCGAAGTGCTCCACAACCCGTTCCACAAGAACGTCATGGCCAATGGTGCTCTTGCTCTCCATGATGGAGCCATCATGTCTGATCTCGGCTATGCCTCCGACATCACGAGGACCTTCCCGGTCAACGGTCGGTTCACATCGACCCAACGGATCGTCTACCAAACGGTGTTGGACGCTCAGACCAAAGTCATCGAAGCCTGCCAGCCAGGAGTCATGTACAACGACATGCACACCCTTGCTGTGAGCACAATCTTTGACGGGCTACGAGATCTTGGAGTCACCAAAGGCGACACATCCGCGGCCCTTGAGGCCGGCGCCCCAGCCCTCTTCATGCCACACGGCATCGGCCACATGCTGGGCCTCGAAGTTCACGACATGGAGGAGATCGGCGAGGAATACGTCGGATACGACAGCAGCATCAGTCGTTCCTCCCAATTCGGCCGTAGCAATCTCCGACTGGCCAGAGAGCTGCAGGAAGGTTTCGTCATGACGGTGGAACCAGGCTGTTATTTCATTCCTGCCCTCATCGACCAATGGGAAGCCGAAGGTGTCTGGGCAGAATGGATCAACTTCGATGCGCTGCGTCCCCTACGAGACTTCGGCGGTGTGAGGATCGAGGACGTAGTCCACGTGGTTGCCGAAGGTGCCGAGGTGTTGGGCGACCCCATTCCCAAAACGATTGAGGAAGTAGCCGCCGCCTGCGCGTAAAGCCCCAAAGCCCAAACTAGAACTAGTCTTAGTTTTAGTTATTCTTGCCCCATGCTCATCAACCCGACCAACCCAGAGACCCAGCACCCGTGGGGTGATGCTGATACTCCCTTCCTTGAGTTTGGCGGGGAACCTCCCATTAGGCTCCTTGTTGAAGCGTTCTATGACATCATCGACGCAGAGTTCAGCGAGCTTCGAGAGATGCATCCATCGAACGATGCTCAGTCTCGAACAAACCTCTACGAATACCTCGTTGGTTGGACTGGTGGTCCGCAGCTCTACGCCGAGCGAAAGGGACATCCCCGGATTAGGGCGCGCCACCTCCCCTTCACGATTGGCCAACAGTTGGCAACCGACTGGCTGACCGCCATGAGGAAGGCGCTCTCTCAGACTGAAGTCACCGAACCGCTAAGAACCTTCCTCGACGAGCGTTTGACCCAGTTGGCAACTCATGTAATCAACGCCTGAGCGAGCTTCGAGGGAACCACGGTCTCGAGATGCCCATGGGCTCGGGTCTAGGTTCAGGTCTAGGTCAACGTTCTTCTGCCATCAACGCCTGAGCGTGGCGCTTAGGGCATCGATTAGGAAGGGCTTGAACAGCTCGGGTTCCAGGAGGAACGAATCGTGACCCTTCTCAGAATGGACCGTGATTCTTCGTGCAGCGACACCAGCTGACTTCAGAGCGGTCATCAGGTCAGTTTGCTCCGGTGGGTAGAAGCACACATCGGAGTCGATGGAGAAGACCGTGTACTTCTGATCGGTGCACCGCTCGAAGGCCTCTTGAAAGCTGTCAGCACCTACCTCTTGAAGGAAGTCAAAGTGCTGCCAAACGCCCATCAGCCGCACATAGGAGTTAGCGTCGAATCGCCCCAAGAAACTCTGGCCTTGATGCCAGATGTAGCTCTCCAAAGGGTGCGTAATGGTGTAGCCCTCAGGACCACACGTCTCGTCGACCTGCCCTGCTGCCCGATCAGCCATGGCGTCGAGCGAGACAAACGTCTTATGTCCGATCATGCGCGCCAGCGCCATTCCGGTGTCGGGCGGTGGCCCGCCGTAATAATCGCCACCGTTGAAGTTTGGGTCGCTAAGAATCGCCGCGACCTGCTCGAAGTTGTTGAGAAACTGGAGCGGCGTGGTCCGCAACCCCGACGCGATGGGAATCACGTTCTTGACACGATCGGGGTACTTCGCTGCGAGGACCAGAGACGCTAGACCGCCGACGCTGGCGCCGGTCACGCCGTGCAATTGGTCAATCCCCAGCGCGTCGAGGAGCACCAGCTGAGAGTTCACGATGTCAACGATTCGCAGTTTCGGGAAACTTCCGCCGTACTGATGTCCGGTATCAGGGTTGATGGCCTGGGGACCCGTACTGCCGTAACAGCTGCCAAGGTAGTTCACGCAGATGACGAATAGCTTTTCCGTGTTCACTGCCTTTTTGGGACCGACGAACTTATCCCACCAACCCAACTGACACGTTTCGTTCCACCGCGACACACCAGGGACAGACTCCGTCCAGCCCATAGCGTGCTGACTGCCTGTAAGAGCATGGAACACTAGGACCGCGTTGTCCTTGGCTTCGTTCAGTTCGCCGTAGGTCTCGTAGGAAAGCGTCACCTCATCCAGATGACCGCCACGGTGCATCTCAAACGGGAGCGCCTCATCGGGGAACTCAAAGAACTGGGTTTCTGTTGGGAAATGGGTCATGGACAACATCCTGAATGTAGCTGGCTCAAGCAGTCAACTGATAAGGAGAACCGCCGTATATGAGGCGGGTGACCGGGCGAACCGATCAGTAACCTCATCTTCCTCCCGGTCAACGCCGGAAGCAGGAATTGGCACCGTTCTCTAAATCGACAGAGATGGTTGCCGCGGTTTCATAGGGCCTGATCCCTCCGCCGCTCGTGATGAAGTTGAGCTTTACATTCGTTGCACGACGATCCTTAGAACGTGTCAACACCTTTTCTAGCGCCCCATCTTCTCGCTCGTCAAGTCAAAGCTTCGCTAGCGGTGGCCGAAAAGCGCAGCCGCTACTCCAGCAGGCTATTTATTAGTGAGTCAGTTATCATCTAGCCATGGCCACGTCGCACGAATCATCAGCACCCAGTCGGATCACCGCAGACGGAAACGCGGCCGCGGCATCGGTTGCGTATCGGACCAACGAAGTCATGGCGATCTACCCCATTACACCGTCTTCTCCCATGGGTGAGCTCTCCGACACTTGGTCCAACCAGGGCAAGCAGAACGTGTGGGGGAACGTCCCAAAGGTGATTGAGATGCAAAGCGAAGCCGGGGCCGCCGGCACTGTCCACGGGGCGCTTCAGGCGGGAGCACTGACCACTACATTCACCGCGTCTCAAGGATTGCTCTTGATGATCCCCAACATGTACAAGATCGCCGGTGAGCTGTTGCCTGCCGTCTTCCACGTTGCAGCTAGAACAGTGGCAACGCACGCTCTTTCCATCTTTGGCGACCACAGCGACGTCATGGCAACAAGAGCCACCGGCTGGGCCATGCTTGCTTCCAACACGGTTCAAGAGGCCCACGACTTCGCACTAATCGCCCAAGCAGCAACGCTCAAGAGTCGCGTCCCGTTCGAACACTTCTTTGATGGGTTCAGAACTTCACATGAGCTCAATATGATCAGTGAGCTCTCTGACGACGACATCCGGCACCTCGTATCAATCAACGGCATCCTGGATCATCGGAATCGGCGCCTAGACCCCGACAATCCCGTGCTCCGCGGAACTGCACAAAACCCTGACGTCTTCTTCCAGGCTCGAGAGGCTTGCAATATCTTCTACGACGCAGTTCCTGACATCGTTCAAGAGTCCATGGACCAGCTGGCTGAAAGAGTCGGTCGCAGGTACCACCTCTTTGACTACGTTGGGGCGCCCGACGCCACCGAGGTCATTGTGATGATGGGTTCGGGCTCGACCGCAGCCGAGGAGGCGGTCCTGACAATGAACGATCAGGGCGCAAAGGTCGGGTTGGTCAAGGTCCGGCTCTTCCGACCGTTCTCAACCCAAGCACTCATTGCTGCGCTCCCCTCCACAGTTGAAACACTGGTTGTTCTCGACAGGACCAAAGAACCCGGCTCAACAGGTGAGCCGCTCTTCCAAGATGTCCTGGTATCTGTTGTTGAAGAGACCGAGGCGGGGCGCGCTGCCTGGAGCGATGCCCCTCGGGTGATAGGCGGGCGTTACGGGATCTCATCCAAGGAGTTCACCCCTGCCATGGCTGCAGGGGTGTTTGCCGAAGCCAAGAAACCCGACGCCAAACGCCGGTTCACTGTGGGGATTGTTGACGACGTGACCCACCTGTCGATCGATTACGACCCCAACTTCGCCCCTCGTCGAATGGCGCAGGTTCGCGCGATCTTCTTTGGACTCGGAGCCGATGGAACGGTTGGTGCCAACAAGAACACCGTCAAGATCATCGGTGAGGAAACAGACCTCTTTGGACAGGGCTACTTCGTCTACGATTCTCGCAAGTCAGGATCGATGACCACTTCGCACCTTAGGTTCGATGATGCGCCCATTGAGGCAAGTTACCTGATCAGCGATGCCACGTTTGTTGCCTGCCATCAGTTCGAGTTCCTCAGCAAGATCGACGTTCTCCAAAGAGCCGGCCAAGGTGCAACGGTCCTTCTAAACACCACCTTCGCCGCAGACGAGGTTTGGCGTTGGCTGCCTTCTGAAGTCCAGTCACAGATCATCGAGAAGGATCTCAACCTTTTCGTTGTGGACGCCGACTCAGTCGCGAGCGCGGCAGGACTCGGTAGAAGGGTCAACACGGTGCTCCAAACGTGTTTCTTCTTCATCGCTGGTCTGCTTCCCCAAGAAGAAGCCATCCGTGCGATCAAGACCTCTATCGAGAAGAGTTACTCCAAGTTCGGAGACGCCGTCGTTCAGCGCAACTATGCAGCGGTAGACGGTGCCGTCGGCGGTCTTGCCCAAGTTGAGATCCCAGACGGCGTGACCGCACGGTTCTCGATCAGGCGCTCGGTCCCAGAAGAGGCTCCCGACTTCGTCCAACGGGTCACTTCGATGATGCTCGAAGACCGAGGTGACCTCCTACCCGTCTCAGCTCTGCCGGTCGACGGAACGTTCCCCACCGGCACCACCCAGTTCGAGAAGCGCAGCATCGCCGCCGAGATCCCGATCTTCGACCCCGACGTGTGTATCGAGTGTGCAAAGTGCACTTTGGTCTGCCCCCATGCAGCCATACGGTTCAAGGTCTTCGACGAGTCATCTCTTCAAGGCGCCCCCGAAAGCTTCAAGACCAGACCGTTCAAGTCTCGCGACCTACCCGGTAGCTTGATGACGATTCAGGTTGCGCCAGACGATTGCACCGGCTGTTCGGTTTGCGTTGATGTCTGCCCGGCCAAGTCAAAGACAGAGGTGAAGCACAAGGCCATCAACATGGAGCCTAAGGGGAATCACCTCGAAGAGGAGCGAGCGAACTGGGACTTCTTCAACTCGATCCCCCACCAGAAGAAAGGGGCCCTCAAGCTGGACAGCGTGAAGGGCAGCCAAATGCTGGAGCCCTTGTTTGAGTTCTCGGGGGCCTGTTCCGGGTGCGGGGAGACGCCGTATGTGAAGTTGGTCAGTCAGCTCGTCGGAGACCGCATGATCGTGGCGAACGCAACGGGCTGTTCGTCGATCTATGGCGGGAACCTACCGACGACCCCGTGGAAGACCGATTCCGAGGGCCCCGGGCCAGCTTGGGCAAACTCCTTGTTTGAGGACAATGCTGAGTTTGGGCTCGGAATGAGGATGGCCATCAACATGGAGCAAGAAGAGGCACGCCGTCTCGTCGGGAACCTCGCAACTGACATAGGAAGCGACCTTGCGCAGTCTCTTCTCAGCCAGGACCAGTCAACCGAGGACGGGATCGAGGATCAGCGCCGCAACGTTGGGGAACTCACTGAAGCTCTCTCCAAAGTAGACGGTGAGGAGGCAAGGCGCCTGGAGGCAGTCTCGAGTTCTCTAGTCTCGCGCAGCATCTGGATCATGGGTGGCGACGGATGGGCGTACGACATCGGGTTCGGCGGCCTGGATCACGCAATGGCCTCGGGCCTCAACATCAACATCCTCGTCATGGACACTGAGGTCTATTCGAACACTGGCGGACAGGCGTCGAAGGCCACGCCAAGGGCTGCCGTTGCCAAGTTCGCCGCCGGAGGCAAGACAACAGGAAAGAAGGATCTGGGCCAGATCGCCATGTCCTACGGGAATGTCTATGTCGCC
>CAXMPE010000072.1:0-2607 GCA_964195245.1 uncultured Verrucomicrobiales bacterium
AGGTTTGTTCGTCTAGTCGCGGCTCGTGCGGTGCTGTTGGCTCGGGCCCTGATGCTCCGCCTCGGGCGCCGAAAGCGAACGCGTTAGTGGAACGTTGGGTGCGTACCGTGCGTCACGAGTTGTTGGACCTCACCCTGGTCTGGAACCAGCGCCAACTACGTCGACTGCTCGTCGAGTACGTCGCTCACTACAACGAGCATCGACCCCACCGCGCCCTGGGTCAGAACCCGCCCGCCGCCTCATAGCGACCTACCGCCTGGGAACCAATGGTCAGGGTCGATGAGAACACCAGGGCGTTGAATTCGGTGTCTCGTGCAAGCAATATTTGGACACGTCTCTCACCATCTGGACGACTGTCGGCAAAACAAGTAGAGCTGTCGTAGCTGACCGTTCCCCCGTTATCGACGCGTCTCCGCGTCTGATCTGTTGACACCACACCGTCCGGGTGGACATAGGCGACACACACATAATGCCCGGGAACTCCCGAACCAAGAGAGCCAGTTGAGTCATTTACAGCACCAAGCGCGACGGTGTCGAGCCACACGTCCATCGACCCGAAGTTGGACACTGGGAGTGTTGCTGCGTACCTACCACCCTCTCGCGCGGAGTGAGTCAAGGCAAGCTGATGATTGAACGCGATTCCTCCGCTAACCATCCCCAAAATCAGCATCAAGAGGAGCGGAAGAGCAAACGCCAACTCGACGAGGGCGGCCCCTCGGTCCAATAATCTCCCACCAGTTGCCTTGAGTCTCGCAGCGACCTCCCAGTCCTCTCCGTGATACTACACCACATAGAGTGACTGATTGTGGAGGTGATGGATCTGGCCTCCCAGGACGTCGCCTTCTTCCGGCGGTCCGGTTGGTGGTGGCCACGCACGCCAGACCGCTTTCCGCGTAGGGTCCTCACTTCGCAACTGGGAGGCTGACGTCCGATGAGGCTAGGACAACACGAGAAGAAGGCCGGGAAGGTAACGGCAGATGCCTGATGTCATTGGCACCTTGCTTTTCCTTACAGCAGTCGGGCTATCCGGCTCGAAGGTCGCTCACGACTTCGGCAACCGAGGATTACGAGGCTATTCGATGCTGCTACTTCTGATTGTCGTCTACTCCGCAGGGGTGGCGTTGGCCTTCGGAGAACTGCGGTGAGATGAGGCAATTTGCATATCGGCGCACTCCCCTGCCACAAGCCAGAAACCAACGACAGACGACGCCGACGACGCTGAGCAAGCCGAGAATATCCCAGCCGCCATCGAGAAGGATCAGAAGGTGGAGGCCAGCAGTAACGAACATTCCGATCCCAAGCTCCCGACCCCACGGGACCAGCCTCCTCACACGGGGCACAAGGCGTGCAACCGGTCCCAGGATCAGAATCAGGCACAACAAGACGAGTGAGATGTAGGCCATCACGATGTTCCAGAAGTTGTCGCCATATGGGTTTTCCCAGTCCCAGGCGATCTGCCAGAAAACCAACATCAGCAGCAAGACGACCCCGACAGCGGCCAAATGACGACCTAGAGGCGGCCCACGACGAATCACTCCCCGTTCGATCAATAGGCCTCTCTCTCGCTTGAGCTGACGGCCACCAACGACGTTTAGCCGTAGGAGTTGAAAGTTCGCTGAACTACCCCTCAACAGCGTGGGTTCCATGGGGTCTGCCTCGCGGGGCGGATTCCATGAGGTATGTGCTGACCATCTGGTTAGATCTCGTTACCCGGCACTAAGCGAACTCTCTACCGGGCGGCGGGGTCCAACACGTTCTTGACGAGGTCGCCGTATCCTCTTGCCGCTCCACGTCCGTAAGCGGCTGAGTACTCGCCTGGATCGACGTCCTTCTCGATCTCGCCCAGCGCTTCTTGTGCGAACTGGTCGATCGGGATGTTGTCAGTAAAGAGTTGCTGGCTGCTTCCCGGTTCAGCCAGAACCGTGGCAAGCATCTCCACGGCTTCCAGTTTCAGGCCCATCTCTGCTCGAACCTCGGCACATTTGGTGACTAGGCCGAGCATCTCGCGAACCATGCTCGCTTGCTCCGCTGCAGCAAGACTCGTGATGAATGCGGTCTCTGCGCCGACGAGATCTCCGGCGTCGATGTTGGCTTCTCCAAGGCCAACCGAGGAGATCTGAACGCCACGCAGATAGCCAATCTCCTGGGCGCGTCGCAACCCTTGCGTGAAGAGGTCGATGGCGTCATCGACTCGACCTTCACGACGAGCGATTCTGGCCTGGTGTCCCAGCATCCACGAGACGTAGTAGTGCTCATTGAGAGCCTGACACACCTCCAAACCTTCCTCGAGAAGTTTCTTTGCAGTGTCTAGGTCACCAGTGACCAAGGCTACGAACGCACGTCGACTTTTTAGACCCGCGGCCCAGAAGGGCGATCCGAGCTCGTTCTCGCCCACGGCGATCCCCTCGTCCATTACCCGATTGTGCTCTTCCCAATTCCGCAGGTAAAGAGAGGCCATCGCTACGGACTGCAGTGCCAGCCACAGCGCCTCGGCATCGGGACCGCTACGCAATGTTTCGGCGGCTTTCGATGCTGCCTCTCGACCAGCTTCGGGTTGGCCCAGGAAAACCATGAAAAACCCTTGGAGTGCAGCCGCCAATGAACGGG
>CAXMPE010000073.1:0-4961 GCA_964195245.1 uncultured Verrucomicrobiales bacterium
TCGTCGAGTTACCGGCATCACGATGGGGGAGTCTCCCCTCTGGATGCAACAGCGACTTGTTGCGGCGGGAGTTCGTTCCATTAGCAACGTGGTCGACGTTTCCAACTACGTCATGATGGAGTTAGGCCAGCCGAACCACACGTTCGATTACGACAAGATTCGTGCCGGAGTGATTGGCGTTCGCAGAGCCGTTGCGGGTGAGACACTCACAACGCTCGATGAGGTTGCGCGGGCTTTAGTCCCCGGCGACTTGCTGGTGACAGATGGCGAGGGACCTAGCTCGCTGGCGGGGACCATGGGTGGTGCGAGTTCTGAGGTATCACCAACAACAACCGCCGTCCTAGTCGAAGCCGCTGCCTGGGATCCGCCGCTCATCATGAGGATGAGCAGACGGCTGAATTTGCGTAGCGAGGCTTCGGCCCGTTTCGAACGGGGTGTGGATGTCAATCTCCCACCTTTTGCAGCCGATCGGGTCGCCCACCTTCTTGCGGCCCATTGCGGCGGCGTGGTGTCACCTGGAGTGGTAGACGTTGTCGCCAAGCCGGTCACTCCGTGGGATATCGAACTGCCCATGTCACTTGTGAAGCGGGTCCTTGGTCTTCGGCTGGTCTCTGACGAGGTGCGTTCGCTGCTCGAACGCCTTCATATGACCGTCTCTGGTGATGAGGTCTTGACGGTTACTGTGCCCACGTTCAGACGGGACCTCATTCGCCCCATCGATCTCGTCGAGGAAGTGGCAAGGCTCTACGGTTTCGATAACTTCCCAGACACGCTTCCCTCAGGGCCGGGTGGAGGACTAACCAAAGAGCAGGTCCGCAAACGGAGGCTCCGAGAGATCCTTTCAGCGATAGGCCTTTCTGAGGCAGCGACGTTCTCGTTCCATGGGGCAGAAGCCCTCTCCAAGCTAGGTCTCACAGACACAGATAGGCGCCAGTCCGCCATCAGCGTGCGAAACCCACTTCGAGAGGAGGAGTCTCTGCTGCGGACAACGCTCCTGCCGGGTTTGCTGGAGTCAGTAGGGTTTAACGTCCGCCACGGACTCAGCAACGTCGCTCTGTTCGAGATTGGCAAGGTGTTCTTCGACGAGGACTCCCCGGAGTTTGGCATTATCCCTGATCAGCCCGATCAGCTGGCGTTTGTGCTTGTCGGCTCAGAAGGCGGCGAAGGCATGTACGAGTCTTCTCGTGAAGTTGACGTGTTCTCCGGCACGGCGATGGTGCGAACGCTCCTAGATCGAATGGGCCTTGGCGAAGCGACTTTCGAGTCCATCTCTGAAATGCCGCTGCACCCCGGCCGCGGAGCGTCTGTCCATTTGGGCGATGCAGTTGTCGGAGTTGTGGGTGAACTTCATCCAAGTGTTGCCCAAGCGTGGGCTCTCAGCGGTCGGGTGGTGGTAGGGGAGTTTGAGCTGAAACCGCTTCTTGAGGATCCGGGTCTGTGGCAGTTTGTCGAACCAAGTATCTACCCGCAGGTCGACTTCGACTTAGCCTTTGAGCTCGACGGCAAGGTCAGTTCCGACGCCGTGGTAGGGGCTCTACGAGCAGCAGCCGGAGACGTGCTTGAAGCTGTTGAGGTATTTGATGAGTTCATCGGCGGCAACCTCGACGCGGGGCGCAAGAGCCTCGCGATCCACCTCCGCCTTCGTGACCCAGGTCGAACCCTCGCCCAAGATGATGTCGCTCTTATCCGAGAGGCCTGCATTGGTGCAGTAGCGCAGCTCGGCGGGCTGTTGAGGGGCCAATAGCGTGGACTTTCTTCGAGTGGGCGACCTGGAGCCTGAAGCTCTCGGGGGGCTCGTAGCGCTCGGGGCACGCATCAAGAGCCGCCCAGACGCTTTCACAGACGCGTTGCGCAGCAAAGCTATTGCGATCCTGTTTCAAAAGCCTTCCTTACGCACCCGAGTCTCCACAGAGCTCGGCGTAAGCCAGATGGGCGGATATCCCATTGTTCTAGGCCAGAACTCGGTCGGCCTTGGCGGGAGGGAACCAGCCAGCGACATTGCCCGGGTCCTAGACCGGATGGTCGATGTGATGGCGCTGCGAGTCGAACAGCACGGAGACCTCGAAGCAATGGCTCTCGCTGCGGAGGCGCCCGTCATCAACCTACTGAGCGATGTCGCTCACCCTTGCCAAGCTGTTGCAGATCTGATCACCATTGCCGAGAATCGCCCACTAGAAGGAGCCGTGGTGGCCTACGTCGGCGACGGTAACAACGTGGCGGTCTCTCTCATGCACGCCGTGGTTAGGACCGGTGGAGAGTTCCGCATCGCGAATCCTCGGGGCTATGCGATCCCGGCGACCGAGGTGGAAGTCGCTGAACAGTTTGGAACAGTGATCCAAACCGAGGTGCCGGTAGAGGCAGTAACCGACGCAAACGTTGTCTATACCGATGTATGGACTTCGATGGGCCAGGAGGCCGAGACGAAGAAGCGACTCGGAGCCTTCGAGGGTTACCAGGTTGGCCTTGACCTGTTTGGCCAGGCCGCTGACGAAGCGATATTCTTGCACTGCCTTCCGGCCCACCGCGGCCAAGAGGTAAGCACTGAACTGATGCTGCACCCACAGCAGCGAGTTTTTGATCAGGCGGAGAACCGACTTTACGCAATCAAAGCCGTATTGCTGGCATGCATAGAGACACCTGTCTAGCGGTGGTAGGCATGAGCTCCCCGCCCCTCAGAGCGTGGCTCGCCGTATGTGGGTTGGCCGTTGTAGCCGCGTCGTGCGGCAGCAGCTATCAAGAGTCCCCGCAGGCAGCTGTTGTTGCCGAGACAATGGAGTCCGTCTTTGGAAGCAGTGAGTACAGCCTTGTGGCAGCTTCTGCTCCGTGCTCGAACTCATCGGAGTTTCGCCTCACCATGGTGGCGTCGTTCGTCATCCCTGAGGCTCCGAATGATCCCGTCAGAGCCGTGGTCGATTACTGGGATGGTCGTGGTGACCTGACCGAGCGGACCACGCGGTCTCGCTGGACTGAGAGTGAGATGCCCGAAACCATCGTTACCTTCACCCAGAGTTTGGATGGTCTAACCGGCGAGGTTCTAGCCTACGCCACTGTCTGCAGCCCAGACTCAATAGAACGAGACACAACAACCGTAACCCCCTGAGCCCGACTTGATGTCGGGTTCGGACCCAACCGTTAACAGCGGTCGCTGCTCTGTTCTAGTTCTAGTCTTAGTTCTGGTTGGGCTCAGGGATTGATCCAAAGAGTGACTGGCCCAGAAATAGGTTCGTTCGGCCCAGGGTCCTGAGACCAGACTGTGCCAGAGTTTGCGGCTGCGGCAGCTGGATCTGCCTCAGCTTGGATGATGATGATCGCCTCAATTCCGGCCTCAGCCAGCTGAGCGAGAGCCTCTGTCTGAGGGAACCCCAATACCAGAGGTACTACGGAGCCGGGTTCGAATCCAGAGATCGTGATGGTGACCGGAGCCTCAAGTTGAGCAGGAGCCCCCGCAGTAGGCACTTGGTTCCACACGATGCCGTTCGCGATCGCATCAATCTTGATCCACTCGAGGAAAACGTTGAATCCGGCGTCGGAGAGAGCAGTGACAGCCTCACTGATATTAAGACCGATCACAGACGGCACGATCCCTGCTCCGGCGTTCACAACGTTCGCGGTGTTGTGGATCGGGCACACGATGGTTGGAGCGTTTGCGACGTCTAACTCGAGTTGCAGGATGTGCTCCCCAGGACAGAGCGGCCCTGCGAGGTATCCGGTTGAGGTGTCAACGGCTAGGCGAACTGTTGAGCCTGGCTCCATTTGTGCAAGGCTGCCAAAGGAGGTGCCTGAGAGAGCATTGACAGCGAAAGCGCTCCAGATCTCGGCGGGCCATGAACCGCCCGTGACCTTGATTGGGGTGAGCGGCGGCACCATGGAAATCTGACCTTCGGGATAGCCAACCCATACAGCTGCCACCAGTTCGTTGGTGAACCCAACAAACCACGCATCGTTGTTCTGCTGGGTGGTTCCGGTCTTTCCCGCCGAAGGTCGGCCAATGGCAGAACGTGTTCCGGTTCCGGCTCGGACTACCTCAGACAACGCTGCGGTCACGGTGTTCGCTGTTTCTCTATCCATTGCTTCGGTGACGATTGGAGTGGAGGCCCAGAGGTTGACGCCATCGGCAGTATCAATGCGTGTCACAAGAGTGGGGGAGATGTGGATCCCTTCGTAAGCGAAGGTGCCGAATGCCGATGCCATCTCGAACACCGACACTTCCTGAGCGCCAAGGGCTATTGAATGGAAGGGCTTGAGTTCGGACTGAATGCCAGCTGCTGTTGCCAACTCGGCCACCGATTCAGGACCCACTGCGTCTACCAACTCGGCGTACACCTTGTTGACCGAAAACCGTGTGGCATCGAGAAGGCTCAGATCAGGAAAGGTGGCGTTGTTGTAGTTGGACACTTGCCAGGGTCCGCTCGGCGTTTGGATCGTCACCCCGCTGCCACGGCCAAACTGAGAGTCCAGCGTGAATCCCTGTTCGAGAGCAGCAGCTAGGACAAAGGGCTTGAAGGACGAACCCGGCTGACGCCTTCCTTGGGTCGCTAGGTTGTATTGCGCTGTTGGGTTGGTGGTGTCATAGAAGTCCGGGCCGCCAATGATGGCTTTGACATGGCCAGTGGAAGGGTCGATGGCGACGAGCGCCGCGCTTGGCCCCACCTCGGGGAGGATGGCGGCGATAGCCTGATGGCCGAGTTCCTGCATCACTGGGTCAATGGTTGTGTAGATGCTTAGGCCGCCCTTGAACAGGAGGTTGTATCGATCAGCCTCCGTAGCGCCAAGCGCCGGATCGGCCAGCAACTGCCTCTCGACTTCCTTCGTGAAGTAGGGATAGAGCGTCTGGAAGGGCGGGAGTTGAGGGGCCAGTCCGAGCGGCTCCGCGTCGGCAGCGGCGGCGTCTTCTTCATCCACCCAACCCAGAATCACGAGTTGGTTGAGAACCACGCGACGCCGAGCGAGGGCACGGTCGG